>JAUCPW010000029.1 GCA_030373045.1 Candidatus Fermentibacter sp. | reverse complement strand
GACTGTCGGGCGTGTACATCGCCTGGCTCTCCACGTCGACCGGGGTATCTCTCTCACAGATATTCAGGGTGATCGACTGACGTTCCGGGGGGGGGCGGTCCGCCGCCCGCCCCTTCCCTCCTTGTCATGATCCCTCCGTGATGCGAGTTTACCGTTGTCGCAGGGTCGGTCCACTTCGGGAACGAGATCAGCCCGGGAGGTCGCAGTGGCGAAGAAGTGCCCCAGATGCACGATGCCCTATGCCGGACAGCCGAGGAGCTGCCCGCACTGCGGATACGAATTCCGCGCCTTCGATCCCGGCAAGTGCGAGTTCTGCGGCACGAAGATCAAACCCTCGATGGACAACTGCCCGAACTGCGGGGCTCCGGTGGAGCATGCCCCGGCACCGCCCGCCGATGATCCGGACACCGGTCTCCCCACGCCTCCGACAGTGGCCCCCGCGCCCGTGCAGACGGCGGCCGGCCCTGCATTCAAGATCGTGGGATGCGTCATAGCTCTTATGGTCATCCTGCCTCTGCTGTTCGGACTCGTGATCCCCGCCCTGATGTGCAGCGGTACCGAATCCGAAGTTACTGCCGACTCCACGCTCGACGAGCGTTCGGTGACCATCCTCCAGGCTCCCGTGCAGGACTCGATCTACCGGGCCTCGATAGTGGAGGGTGAGAACACCGTCGAGGAGATCTGGCCGCGGGTCATCACCGATCTCCCGGACACGTGCTACTATCCCGGCGCCTACGATCCCTGCGCCGCCTTCCGGTTCCATGTCGACGGCAGGCACTCGCTGGTCCGGCTCGATGCCTCCGCTCCGATCGACCTCGTGATGACCCTCCTGGGCGTCGACGGGGAAGGTGTCCTGAGCTTCGCGGGCTGGAACGAGGACGGCCCCATGGGCACGGATCCCTCCATAACGAAAGTACTGCAGGGGGGCGACTACATCGCGCTGGTCACCAACCTGGGGGGATGGGAGTACGGCGAGGTGCGGTTCCTCTGGACAGTGCTCCAGGAGGAGATCCCGACGCTCACTCCGGACACGTCGGTCGTCCTGGCCTTCACGGACCGCATGCAGCGCTTCCACTTCTTCCTCGAGATCGAACAGGGCCGCGACTACGTCATCTCGACGAGCTGCCCCGACATCGACTCGTACGTCGAGCTGCGCACCGAGGGCGGATCGGTCCTCTACGACGACGACAGCGGCCCCAACTGGAACGACGCGAGGCTGTCCTTCACGGCCACGGCCCTGTACGCGGGTGAGGCGGTGCTCGTCGTCCGGCCCTACAGCACCTACACCCCGGACACCGGCGATCTGACCCTGACCGTCACCTCGACCGCGACCCAGCACTACTAGGCCGTGACCGACCCCGCCGGCAGCTGCAGGACAAGGGACGAGCACGCATGGCGCCGCACGGCGCTCGCCAACGAGAGGACCCTTCTCGCCTACGTCAGGACGGCTCTGGCGATGGCCGCCGGAGGGGCCACGCTGATGAGGTTCTTCGGCGGCCTGTCCTGGACGCTGGTCGGCGTGGCGGCCTGTGCGGCCGGCATGCTCGTCGGACTCACGGGCGCGGTCAGGTACCGGCGGGTGAGGCGCGAGCTGGCGGAGGACCCCGCGAGACCCACGGGCGACTGACATGATGCAGTGGACATTCGAGAAGAGCGGCAGGTTCTACGCGCAGTGCGCGGACGGGCTGGAGGACCTTGCACGCGCCGAACTGGAGGGTCTCGGTGCGGAGAAGGCCGTCCCGGGCTTCAGGGGAGTCATGTTCTCGGCCGGCATCCCCTCGCTCTACAGGATCAACTACTGCACGAGGCTGTGCTCGAGGATACTCGCCCCCCTCCTGACATTCGACTGCCACAGCACGAAATACCTCTACAAGACCGCGTCCGAGATGGACTGGGGAGCCGTGTTCGACGTGGAGAGGACCTTCGCGATCAGTTCGAACGTCTCCGAGAGTGCGGTCAGACATTCGCAGTACGCCGCACTCTGCCTGAAGGACGCCATTGCGGATCATTTCCGGCGATGCACGGGCAGGCGGCCGGACGTGGAGAGGATCGCGCCCGACGTGTGGATCGACCTTCACATCCACAGGAACAGGGCGACTATCAGCCTGGACACCTCCGGCGGATCACTCCACAGGAGGGGCTACAGGACCGGCAGGGTGAAGGCCCCGATCCAGGAGACCGTGGCGGCGGCCATGCTCGAGATGGCGGAATGGAACGGCGCCACCCCCCTGAGGGACCCGATGTGCGGCTCGGGCACCATCCTGGCCGAGGCCCTCATGAGGTGCACGAGGACACCGGCCGGATATCTGAGGGAGAGGTTCGGGTTCGAGAACATGCCCGGCTTCGACGCCGCCTCGTGGGCCGGGGTCAGACGTTCGTGCGATGCGCTGATGCAGAAGCCCGCCGACGGCATGGTGGCCGGAGGGGATGCCGATCCCCTGGCCGTTTCCGCCGCACGGACCAACCTCTCCGCCCTGCCATGGGGACAGACCGTCCGGGTCGAGTCACGGCGGTTCGAAGACCACGAGGGCTGTCCCGGCATGACCATCGTGACGAATCCGCCCTACGGGCTGAGGCTCGGGGAGAGGGGGGAGGCGGAGGCCACCATGAAATCCTTCGGCGACTTCCTCAAGAGGAAATGCGACGGCGCCAGCGCCTTCGTATATTTCGGCGACAGGGGGCTCATCGGGAGCATCGGGCTCAGGCCGCGATGGCGCAGGCCCCTCAAGAACGGCCAGCTCGACGGAAGGCTGGCCCTGTTCGAGATCCGCGGGTTCGGGAACTAATCTTTACTAAAAGAGTAATAATTGTCGGTGACCCGGAGAGGGTCCTGACCGAACCGAGAGGAGAGAATGTGAAGAGGTTCCTGACGATGGGCATGGTGCTGGCGGCTCTCGGATTCGCGCTTCCGGCGGCTGCGGGCATCGGCCCGTTCGCCAAGGGCGATCCCGCAGCTACTCCGTGCGAATGCACGGACGCCTGCACCTGCGGCGGTGACTGCACCTGCACGGCCGGCGATCCCTGCACCGACGGCTGCACATGCGCCGGCGAATCCTGCACCTGCACCGATTCCTGCATCTGCGAGGGCGACTGCACATGCACCCCGGGCAACGCCTGCTCGGACGGCTGCACCTGCACGGGCGACCAGGCCTGCGGCTGCGGATCGGGCTGCCCGGCTGGCGGAGCCGGCTGCACCGCCCCGGTAGAGGACAGACCCGCGGGCTGCGGCATGGGCGGCTGCGGCAGCTGATCCTTCCGACATCCCGGAGAGGCCGGCCCTTGGCCGGCCTTTCTATTGCCCGGGGAACCATACTTGATCACATTTGACGATCCGAACGAACCGTCATCAGGGAGGCGCCGATGTCGCTCGAAATCCGCGGTACTGGTCTGAGGATCGAGGATGTGGTCGATGTGGCCAGGAACGGCAGGGAGATATCCATCGCCCCGGCCTCCCTGGAGCGGATGACCTTCTGCCGGGGCATGGTGGAGCGCAAGATAGAGGCCGGCGAGATCATGTACGGGATCAACACCGGGATCGGGGAGTTCTCGGAGACCAGGCTCTCGGCCGAGGAGGTCAGGCAGTTCCAGAAGTACCTGGTCTACAACCATTCCGCCGGCATCGGCGAACCGGCCCCGGTGGAGCATGTCAGGGCGGCGATGCTCGGGCGCATCAACGTGCACTGCAAGGGTCACTCCGCAGTACGACCGTCAGTGACGCAGCTCCTCGTCGAAATGCTCAACAGGGGCGTCACCCCGGTCGTCTGCTCCAAAGGTTCGGTGGGTGCATGCGGCGATCTGGCCCCCATGTCGATGATCGCACTGGTAGCCATGGGGGAGGGCCATGCCTGGTTCGGGGGCGAGAAGCTCACCGGGCTCGAAGCGATGAGGCGGGCCGGCCTGGAGCCCCTCGAGCTGCATGCGAGGGACGGCCTGGCGCTCATCAACGGATCCAACTTCCTCAACGCGATGAACGCCATCCACATCTACGACATCGACAGGTGGCTCAGACAGGCCGAGATCGCCGCCGCGATGAGCCTCGAGGCCCTGCAGGCCAACCTCAAGCCCTACGACAGTCGCGTTCACGAGCTGAGGGGATTCCCCGGAGCGATCCGGAGCGCCGCCTCGATAAGGCGCTGCATCGAGGGCAGCGACCTCATGGAGGGCCGCGTGAAGCAGAAGGTGCAGGACGCCTACTCCATGCGCAGCACCCCGCAGGTCATCGGAGCTGCGCACGACGCCCTCGCCTACGCCAGGATCCAGGTGGAGACCGAGCTCAACGGGCTCGGCGACAACCCCATCTTCCTGCCCGAGAGCGACACCGTGCTCACCGGCGCCAACTTCCAGGGCTCGCCCGTCTCGCTCCCGATGGAGATGGTGGGCACTTCCGTCACCATGGTCTCCGTCCTCTCCGAGAGACGGCTCAACCGTCTGCTGAATCCAGCGCTGTCGGCGGGGCTTCCCCCGTTCCTGGCCGAGAAGCCCGGCCTCTTCAGCGGCCTGATGCTGAGCCAGTACACGGCCGGGATGCTGGCCGTCGAGCAGAGAATCCTCTCGACGCCCGCGGCCTGCGCATCGATACCGGCCGCCGCCGACCAGGAGGACTTCGTCAGCATGGGGATGAACACCGCCCTGAAGAACTGCCAGATACTGAAGAATGCCTGCGGCATCCTCGGCATCGAGCTGATAGCTGCGGCCCAGGCGCTGGACTTCAGGGGCCACAGGTTCGGACGGGGCGTCGAGGAGGCCAGGAAGACCCTGAGGAGGCATGTAGCCCACCTCGGCGAGGACAGACCCCTATATCCCGACCACAACCGCATGGTCGAGGTGGTAGAGAACGGAGAGATACTCGCGGCGGTCGAATCGGCCGTGGGTCCGCTCGACGGGAGGGTATGACGATGATCACCCATGCCGTTCTCCTGTCCCAGGCCCTTCTCCTGGGCGGCCGTGAGGGCGTTCCGCTCTCCTACATGGATGCCCGGGGAAGGCAGCCCTCGGGGCCCGTGGCCGCGCAGCTCCCGGACGGATCGGGGTACACCGCCCGGGTGACGTCGGATGCCGTCGCGGGACACGGCGACGAGGTGGTGCTGATAGTCGACCAGGCCGTATCCGGGGGGATCTCGTCATCGATCGGCACGTTCCAGGACGACCTGGAGGCCGACGGATGGACGGTCGAGATCTGGACCGTAACCGATCCCTCGGCGGCCGCGCTCAGAGCCGATCTCCAGGCCGAGTACGCAGGCGGGAACCTGGAGGGGGCGATACTGATCGGCGACATCCCCGCAGGCTGGGTCGAGGCGTCCGGCGGCGAATACCCCATGGACCTCTATCTCATGGACATGAACGGCACCTGGACCGATACCGACCTCGACGGGCTGTTCGACGACTGGTCGTCGGAGGCTCCCGAGATCTGGGTCGGCAGGCTCACCCCCACCTGGCTCTCCTTCGGTTCGCAGGTCGAGCTGCTCCAGGATTACTTCGCCAAGAACCACGCCTACAGGACGGGAACCCTCTCGCTCCCGAACAGGGCGCTGGCATACGAGGAGGCCTTCACCGGCCTGACCGGATACGTAGACCTCGTGTACGAGGATGTCACCACCAAGTCCGACCCCGCGGGCACCACCGCCGACGATTTCCGTGCCGAGCTCCTCGCCGGATACGAGTGGGTCCACCTGATCGCCCATTCCAGCCCCTGGGGCAGCAGCTTCCATGTCGGCGCCCCTCCCTCGGGCGCCGGCACCTTCAACAGCTACGAGGCACTGCCCCTCGACCCGCGTGCGTTCTTCTACGTACTCAACTGCTGCACGAACGGCAGGTGGACCGAGATCGACAATCTGGCGAACATGTACATCTGGACCGACACCTACGGCCTCGCCGTGATCGCGCAGGCCAAGACAGACTATACCAACGACTTCTACGAGCTGTACCAGACCCTGGGCGGCGGTTCATGCCTCGGGGAGGCCTTCAGGATGTGGCTCGCGGCCAACCTGGGCCTGGAGCACGCCGCCGTGCTCCTGGGCGATCCCACGCTCAGGCCGCACGGCAACGGCACCGCGTCGGGGATCCCTGACGGGGGCCTGCACCCGGCGCTGCTCGACGGGTGGCAGACCGTGCAGGTGACCGACGGGCTGCATTCGGAAGGCGACCTCTCGTCCTGCAGGGAGCCTGTCTCGGGCCGCACCTTCGCGACCTTCGGCACGTCCGATCCCGTGAGGGCGAACATCATGGCCGCGATCGGCGAGGGTTCCTCCTGGTCGACCCCGGTTCAGATCTGCGAGCACGAGTACTGGGACTGGCATCCGGCCGTGGGCGCCGACGGGACCGGCAAGGTCTTCCTCGCATGGCACAGCATGCACGACGACATCGAGACCTATGACATCTACGTCTCGATCTGGGGCGGAAGCGCCTGGTCGGCCGAGACGAGGCTGACGCAGACCCCGGCCTTCGAAACCGGCACCACGGTGGCCGGCAGGTCCGGCAGGTGCTGGGTGGCCTGGCAGGAATGGGTCTCGGGCGAGACCGACATCAGGGGCAGGATGTGGACCGGCTCCGCCTGGACCGTCACCTCCGACCTGTCCGCGACGGACGGCACCGAGAGGGCCCCGTCCCTCGCGGCCTCCTCCACGGGTTACGGGCTCGTCTACCAGGCGGAGAGATCGGACATCCTGGAGATCTGCTTCAGGGAAGCGCCCGATTCCGGCCCGTTCGGCGCGGAGACGGTCCTCTCCGCGTCGGGTTCCGACTGCAGGGAGCCGGCCGTTGCCGCCGATCCGGCAGGCCCTGTGTACCTTGCGGCATGGGAGAGCGACGGCTGCATCATCGCCCGAACCAGGGACGCCTCTGGTACCTGGTCGGCCCCGGCCGTCCTCTCGGCCAGCGGGTCGGCCTCCCGTCCCTCCGCAGCCCTGTTGTCGGGCGCGAGGCCCGCGGTCGGCTGGATAGAGAACGGAGGCCAGGTCTGGCTGTCGTTCCTCGATGGCACCGCCTGGACGGAGCCCGGTCCCGTGGCCGCTCCGGGGGCGGTCGAATCGGTCTCCATCACCTACCGCGAGTCCGGCCAGCTGGATGTTCTCTACGGGGCCAGGAACGCTGCGCTCCACTGGGACATCTGGGCGGTGTCGGGCGATCCGGTCGGGATCCAGGAGGACGGATCGGCTGCCGTCGGGCCGGGTGTCACCATCCTGCGGAACCCGTGCGCCCCGCCGGTGGCCTTCGCCTTCTCGGGATCGGAGGTGTCACGGATCTCGGTATTCGACGTGACCGGGAGGCGGGTAGCGGAAATCGACGCACAGCCGGGGTTGAACACCTGGGATGCGAGATCCGGGGATGGCGGTCCACTCCCCGCAGGTGCCTATCTGATCAGGATCGAGGGTGAGAGCGGGGATGCGGGGCAGGGTGCGGTCGAGAGGCTGGTCCTGCTGCCCTAGAGCCCCAGTATCGCAGGGAGTTCGGTCAGGGAGGAGATGACACTGACCCTGTCGGGGTCGGCTATCTCCTCCCTCTCCGCAGCCCACAGCCTGTCGCGCGAGAAGAGCACTGCCCGGGCCCCCGCCGCCAGAGCGGGGTTGATGTCCGAGCGGGGGCTGTTGCCCACGCACACGGCATCGGCCGGTTCCACTCCCCGGCGCGACAGCAGGCTCCGCAGGGACGCCTCGGTCTTGCGCTCGACTATCTCCAGGCCCGACACGAGCGGACCGGCTCCGGAACGTTCGAACTTGCTCTCCTGATGATCCCTCCGGCCCATGGTGTAGACTATCGTCTCGAGGCCGGCCCCGCGGAGGGTCGAGAGCGCCCCGGCCGTTCCCGGGAGGAGGATCACGGGATGGGCCAGCAGGGCCGACGAGATGTCCCTGAAGCCTCCCGCGATCTGCGCGGGGATGTCGGGCAGGAGCTCCGCCATGACGGACCCGAGCGTGTCCAGGTAGGGACGGGCGCCGAATCCGGTGGAATCGAGACGTTCCATGTCCCTCCTGTGGACGAGGGCCCTGACGGTTTCGCCGTCGACTCCGGCCGATTCGAGGAGGCTCGTGAAGTCGTCCTCGGCGCGCTCGAAGAACAGCGAGCTCTCCCAGAGGGTGTCGTCGGCATCCAGGATCACAAGGGGTCGGTACATGCCACCTCCGCCTTCCGGTACTAATCCCCTACCCGGAGGACACGGCCGGGAATATGCTAGTCGCTGTCTGCGGCGTGAAGGCTCTCGGTCGGGCCGTGCTCGAGCGCACTCCGGTCTGAAGGGATAAGATAATGCGGAACAATCGAGTTAACGATATCGGAGGCCTGCCGTGAACGACGGGAGGGGATGGCGCATCGCCCTCCTGACCGCTGCCGCGGCGGGTCTTGCCACCCGGCTGGTCCATTTCCTCCTCTATCTCGCCGGACCGCTCTCGGACATCTACTATCTCCCGGTCCTGGGCGCCTACAGGTTCGAGACCAGCGCACTGGAGATCCTCTCCGGAGTGCCGCAGGCAGCGCCGTATCTCTATGCCAGCCCGATATTCACGTATCTGATAATGCCGTTCTACGCCCTGGGCGCGGGAAGGCTTCCCCTGCTGCTGGCGCAGGCCGTCATGGGCGCATCGATACCGGTGCTCATAGTCCTGCTCGCCAGGCGGCTGGGTTCAGGCCCCTTCCAGGCCGCGCTGTCGGCACTCATATGGGCATTCTACGCCCCGCCGGTCTTCCTGGAACTGACGGTCCTGCCCGCGACCCTTGCTGCGTTAACAACCACGCTCGTCGTCCTCCTGACGGTTTCCGGCAGGATCGGCACGACCGCGCTGATCGCCGCCGGGGCGGGGTGCGGCGTGCTCGCCGGGATCAGGGCTCCCTTGGCGGCGGTTTTCGTACCGCTGGCGGCGGCATATCTGCGGAGCAGGGATCGCAGCCGGGCCGCCCGGGTGGCGGCGGTTTCCGGATCGACGGCCGCCATGCTGCTGGTCCTGCTTCCCCTGGCCCTGTACCAGCGTTCGCATTTCGCGGGATTCACTCCTTTCCCGAGCTGCGGAGGACTCAACCTGGTCCTCGGCCATGCCGACGACGCGACCGGATACGGCCCCCCCGCCCCGTCTGTCGGACTCGTGGAGAACTCGAGCGAGGACATAGGGCAGGTCGCCATGAGGCTGGCCTTCGAGAGGGGGGGTGTCAGGGACTTCGCGGAAGCCGACTCCTACTGGCTCCACATGGCATTCCGGCTGATCCTGGACGACCCTCTGCAGGAAGTCGAACTGATCCTGCGTAAACTCGGCGGATTCTTCGGGCAGGTGCCGTTCGATGTCTACTACGACCTCTCCCGTCTTTCGAGGTTCAATCCCGCCCTGGGCGTGATCGCCATGCCCAGGCTGGTCGTGATCGGCTTCTTCCTGGCGTTCCTGGCGCCGTTCCTGGTCCGGGGCAGGCACAGGACGGCCGCTCTCTTCCCGGCTGCGGCCGCTCTCGGAACGAGCGTGCTGTTCTTCCACTGCGAGAGATTCATGCTGCCGGCCCTCCCCGCGATGATGGCGGTCGGGGCGGCCGGTCTGACCGCGCTCTGCCGGACCGGGATCCCGGCCATCCTCCGGGTTCTGCTCCCGGCCGCCGGGCTCTCGCTGCTGGCGCCCGGATTCCTGCGGCCGGCGCCCGTCATCCCCGAGGGGATCTATCTCCAGTCGCTGGCGGTCAGGGCATTCAACTCTGGTGACAGAATGCTCGCGTTAACGTTCTACGAACGGGCTGCCCTCGAGTCGCCCCGCGGGAGCGTGACCTGGCACGACTCGCATGCAGCTGCAGCCGCGCTGCTCGAGGCACTCGGAGATGAGGAGCGCGCGATGCAACACCTGGCCGAGATAGGCGTCAGGTGAAGCGGGGGATCGTGCGTTAACGCGGTGAGCGATACACAGGAGGAAGGCGCCGGGGGAGGAGCCCCCGTCGCCTTTCCCGTTCCGGGCTGCCTACTCGAGTACGAACTCGTAGATCAGGGCCGTCCAGACTCCCACCTGCACGCCGTCGTCACGTTCGGCGGGAGCCCAGCGCGACAGCCTGGCCGAGGCGACCGCGGAGGAATCCATGCTCTCGAGCCCCGAGGACTGCATCACCACGACTTCGGCCGGCACACCGCTCACAGGCACGAAGACCTGCAGGGTCACCCTGCCTTCGACTCCGGCCTGACGGGCCATCTCGGGGTATTCGGCCACCGGCCTGAATGTGCACCTCGGCGGGACTGAATGCGGCACGAAGGTGCCCGGCTGAGGAATGACATCGGGGTCGCCGTGCCCTGTCTGCTCCGTGATGTTGGTCTCGATCGTCCCGACCACCTCGAGGCCCGTGGTGTCGGCCGACATCGAGATGATGAGATCTCCGAGATCGTGCACCTCCTCCTCGAGTACGGCTCCTATGTCCGGCCTCACCTCATCCGGAGGTTCGACGTCGGGCACGTCATACTCGACGGGCGCATCGATGCCTTCGATCTCCAGGGTCTCCGTGCGGACCGCGATCGGTTCCCAGCTCGTGCCAGGCATCAGTTCGAACACTGCGACAAGGAATGCCAGGGCGAACAGTACACCGACGTCCGCCCGGCTGTCATCTCGGTGGGCTACAGCTCTCATCTCCGCACCTCCTCGGCCGTTATACGCGGCCCGGGGCGCGGTTATTCCAGGGGCGTCAGCTCTTGTGGCGGAGCTTCAGGAAGAGCGTGACAGCTATGGAGTCGAGGGAAACGAGGATGGCCAGAACCTGCGCGTCGCCGTAGGTGTTGAATCCGAAGGCGAGCCTCAGCACCAGGAAGACTATCGTACCCATGAACACCCCCTCCGACAGGCCTGTGACGCCGGGAAAATAGCGACGTGCGGGCGCCCGCGCAACTCGACAGTGGTGCGACCGGGCCGCCGTTCGCAATATTCCGGACTCCGGGCTCGACGTATGGAAGGCCCGTCTGGAGCATGCAGATGACCGTTCACCGGATCGAAGGTCTCCTGGACGAGGAAGCCGCCGCGGCCGCCGCGGCCGCCCTGGGATCGCTCCAGCCGGACTCCGGGCCGTTCCTCGTCGATCTCTCCCCATGTACCGGATACGAGTCGGTTGCACTCGCCCTCCTGGTCCAGGGCATCGCAGGAGCCGAGGGGCGCGGCGTGCCGGTCGAGATCGCAGGTGCGTCCGCCGATCTGGCTGACAGGATCGCAGCCATGCGATCCTTCACCTCCTCGTATACCGGACGCCGTCCCCGCAGGGGCCTCAGGCAGGGGATCGTCGACATCGGCGGCAAGGTCGAGACCATGCTGGGGACCATGAGGGGGCTCGCCTCGTTCGCCGCGGCCACGTTCAGGGCCACCCTGAAGATCCGCACCAACCCGCGCATGCTGAGATGGAAGCAGACCCTGTACTACATGGAGCAGTCCGGCGTGGAGGCTGTTCCGATCATCGCCACGCTGTGCTGGCTGCTGGGCGTCGTGCTAGGGTTCCAGGCCGGATACCAGCTCAAGAGCTTCGCAGCCGAGACCTTCATGCCCGACCTCGTCGCATACAGCATGATCTGGGAGATCGGCCCGCTTCTGGCGGCCGTGATGGTGGCGGGGCGCTCCGGTTCCGCCTTCGCCGCCGAGCTGGGCACCATGAAGGTCCGCCAGGAGACCGACGCCCTCACCGTCATGGGGATGGACGTCTGGAGCTATCTCGTCACGCCGAAGATGCTGGCGCTGATGGTCGTGATGCCGTTCCTCGTCCTGCTCGCCGACTTCTTCGGGCTGCTCGGGGGGCTCCTGATAGGCGGATGGTATCTCGACATGCCGGCCCATGTCTACATCTCCAGGCTGAACCTGGTGGTCATACCGATGGACGTCTGGTGGGGCATGCTGAAGAGCCTGGTCTACGCGGTGATCATCTCCAACGTGGGCTGCTACATGGGCATGAGGGTCAGGGGAGGCGCCGCCGAGGTCGGCAGGGCGACGACCTCCGCCGTCGTGACGAGCATCTTCCTGGTCATAGTGGCCGATGCCATTATCTCGCTGATCTTCGTCTTCATCAGGCCCACGGTGACGGTATGACCAGCGGCGCCCCGCTCATGGAGACGGTCCGGCTCACGGGCGGATACGACGGCCTGAAGGTGCTCGACGGCGTCTCGATGAAGGTCCTGAAGGGGGAGATCCTGGTGATAGTGGGTCGGAGCGGGTGCGGGAAGAGCACGCTCATGAACCACCTCCTCGGCCTGGTGAAGCCGTGGGCGGGAGAAGTCCTCTTCGAGGGGGTCGACATCTGGAGCGACGAAGCGGTGCTCGCCAGGGCCAGGAGGAGATGGGGGGTCCTGTTCCAGTCCGGCGCCCTCCTGGGCAGCCTGACCCTGCTGGAGAACGTCATGCTCCCGCTGGAGGAGTTCACGGATCTGTCATCGGCCTTCAGGGTCTCGGTTGCGATGGACAAGCTCGGCAAGGTAGGCCTCGAGAAGTTCGCCGACGCCTATCCCCTCGAAGTCTCCGGCGGCATGCAGAAGCGTGCCGGTCTGGCCCGCGCCATGTCCCTCGATCCAGAGGTGCTCTTCTTCGACGAGCCCTCCGCCGGGCTCGACCCCGTGACATCCGCCGGGCTGGACGACCTCATCCTCAGGATCAACAGGCTGTCGGGCACCACGATGGTGATAGTGACCCACGAACTGCCCAGCATATTTGCCATATCGGACAGGGTCGTTATGCTAGATTCCTCCGTCCTGGGGGTCGTTGCCGAGGGAACCGCCGAACAGCTCCGGGATTCGAGAGGCGACGACAGGGTGGAGGCTTTTTTCGGGCGGCTCGCCCCGGGCGCCGACGGGGGTCAGGATGTCTCTTGAGGCCAGCAGATTCAGGCTGGGGCTGTTCTTCACCCTGGGCAGCGTGATGTTCGTCGCCGCCATGATCTGGCTGGCGGGCTGGTTCAGCGGTGAGAAGTCCCTGACCTATGCGTGCTACTTCTCGGAATCCGTACAGGGTCTCGAGGACGGCAGCACCGTGAGGTACAACGGCGTTCCCGTGGGAGAGGTGAAGAGCATCAACGTTGCCCCGGACGGCCGCCTCGTCGAGGTCGTGATGGAGATCGAGCAGAGCTTCGAGGTCCGCGACGACCTCGCGGCCCGGCTGGACATGACGGGCATCACCGGCCTCAGGGTCGTGAACCTGCGAAGGCCCTCCCCGAACGAGGAGGTCCTGAGGGATCTCCCGTTCGAGTCGAGATACAGGACCATCCCCGTGGTGAAGTCCTCGATGGAGACGCTCGAGCTCGCCCTTTCCAGGGTCATGGAGATCATGTCCGAGGTCGACGCCAAGCAGATCTCCGACCTCACCATCGAGCTGTGGTCCAACGCCAATGCCCTTCTCGAGAACGACAGCCTCGACCTTCTGATGGCCCGGCTGAGCATCGCGGTCGCCAGGATCGACACGCTGGCGATGGTTTACACCGATCTCGGGAGGGATCTGGACAGGATCGTGGAGGCCTCCGGGGACGACGTCGCCACTCTGACTGGTGACGTGCACTCCATGGCCGTGGAGCTGACCGCCCTCATGGCCGCGATCACCCCGATGCTCGACGGGCTGGACGAGGTCCTCTCCGAGAGCAACCAGCTCACCGGGCAGTTGAGGCAGCTCGTGGAGAGGATGCGGGACGACCCCGGAGACCTGCTCCTGTCCGAACCGGGAGGTGACACGTGGCCCTGAGGAGGATCCTGGCCGCCGCGGCCCTGCTGCCGCTCTGTTCGTGCATCACCATAAAACTCGCCGGCGGCTCGTCGGATCACACCGTCTACCGGCTCTCGTGCCCAGTGCCCGCCGAGGCCCCCTCGACCGGCTGCGACATACGGGTGAGGGATTTCTCGTGCGCGTCGGAGTACGACCGCACCGGGATGGTCCTGGTCGACAGCAGCGGCGTCGTGACGAGGACCTCCGGGAACCGCTGGGCATCCTCGCCGTCGGTCGCCCTTTCGGACCTGATCACAAGGGATCTGGTGGCCGAGGGATCCTTCACCGCGGTCCTCCGCAGGAGCGTGATGGATGGCACCGGCGTGATACTCGAGGGCGGCGTGAGGGAGTTCGGGGCGCGGCAGTCGGGCGGTGTCTGGCTCGCGGTCATCGACACCGACCTGACCCTCTTCGACGCGGTGAGCGGAAGTGTCATCGACCAGATACGGATCGAGCTGTCCTCGCCCATGTCCTCCACCGGTTTCCCCGAACTGGCCCGGGCCATGTCTGCACTGGCCGCGCAGTGGTCGGCCGAGGCCAGGGGATTCGTGCATTCGGCGATCGGTGGAGCGCGATGAAGACAGGCAGGCCTTCCCCCGTCGGGAGCTTCGTGCTCGTGGTGCTGGACAGCTGCAGGTGGGACACCTTCGCCGAGGCAGCTCCGGAGTCGATGATGAGCCTCGGCCCTCTGGAGAAGCGCTACAGCTACGCATCCTGGACCGCGCCGTCGCACTACAACATGCTGATGGGCCTCCTGCCCCACACGAACCCTCGGGGGGTCTTCGCCTCCGACTACTACAGGAAGGACTTCTTCAAGTACCGGGAGAGGCTCGGAGGGCGAGACCTGTCCTTCGCGAACCTCGTTCCCGGGCTCTACCTGCCCCCGTTCCTGCACGACACGCTGGGATACGCCACCACGGCGCTCGTGTCCCTCCCCGTCCTCAACAGCTTCACGCCCCTGAACAGGGGATTCGACAGGTTCGTGCTGATGGAGAGGCACAACGACATGGAGGCGATGCTCGACCTGATCCACTTCCCTCCCGGGAAGCCCTGCTTCTACATGCTCAACGTAGGGGAGACGCACTACCCGTACGCCCTGCCCGGGGAGCCCGAGGACATGTGGCCCAGGATCAGCGGCGTACACGGCGTCTTCAAGCACCTCGACGACCACATCGCTGGAGGGGAGCTGGACGGTGGCGAACCCGGGCGCTTCTTCGACGCACCCACGATGGAGATCCTCCGGAAGCGGCAGGTCGAAGCCGTGAGGCATGTCGACAGGGTCTTCTCCAGGCTCAGGGCGATGCTCCCTGAAGGCACCTGGGTGACGGTCACATCCGACCATGGAGAGCTCTTCGGCGAGGACGGCCTCTTCGGGCACGGGCCCGTGTGCCACGAGAAGGTGTTCGAGGTACCCTTCGTCGAAGGCAGGATCTGACGGAGGGTCCCATGCCCGCTGGAAGCCACAGGTTCAGGACCGAGACCCGCAGGCTGCTCGACATCGTCGTGAACAGCCTCTATTCGCATCCCGACGTGTTCCTGCGCGAACTCGTTTCCAACGCCTCCGACGCCCTGGACCGCCTCAGGTTCGAGGCGCTCACCGATCCCGGCCTGGCTGCCGGGGGATCGGAACCGGAGATACTCGTCAGGCCCGATGCCGCGTCGGGCACCCTCACGGTGTCGGACAACGGTATCGGGATGACGGCCGACGAGCTGTCGCGCAACCTGGGAACCATCGCCGGGTCCGGTACGGGCCGGTTCCTCGAAGGCGCCGATCCGGCGAGCGCCCCGGAACTCATCGGCAGGTTCGGCGTGGGCTTCTACTCCGCCTTCATGGTGGCCGGGAGGGTGGAAGTCGTCTCCAGGAGAGCCGGATCGGACGAGCCTGCCGCCAGGTGGGAGTCCGACGGCAGGGAATCGTTCACAGTCGAGGAGGCGGAACGCACGGGCAGCGGAACCGATGTGATCCTCCACCTGAAGGATGGGATGGAGGAGTATCTCGACCCGGATCGGCTGGGCGGGATCGTGAGGGCCTACTCCGACTACCTCCCCCATCCCGTCAGGCTTGCGATGCCGGACGGTCCGGGAGGGGGGGCGCTCAATTCGGGAACCCCGCTCTGGCTGACACCCGAGAAGGACGTCCGGGACGGCGGCTACGAGGATTTCTACAGGCATCTCTCCGGCAGTCCCGACGAGCCGTTCAGCCACCTGTCATGCCATGCCGAGGGGGCCGTCGAGTTCCATGCCCTGCTCTTCATTCCGTCGAAACGCCCCTTCGAGGCCCTCATGCCCGACTGGCATCCCGGGATAGACCTCTATTCCCGCAGGATCAGGATTCTCCAGGCCTGTCCCGACCTGCTCCCGAACTGGCTCAGGTTCGTCGGGGGAGTGGTGGAGTCGCCCGACCTGCCCCTCAACATCTCCCGCGAGATGCTCCAGCAGAGCCAGGCATCGAGGACCATCGGAAGGGCGCTGACCCGGAAGGTGCTGGACTGGCTGGCCCGCCTCTCGGGCGGCGACGGCGACGGATACGCCTCCTTCTTCACCGAATTCGGCGACTTCCTGAAGGAGGGCCTTCTCTCCGACGCGGAGAATCGCGACGAGATCGCGACGCTCCTCATGACCTGGACCGCCTCCGATCCCGACAGGCCGGTTCTCGTGAAGGACCTGCCCTCGGACGGCCCGGGCGGCGGGAGCCTCTACTACGTAACCGGCCCCGACCGGAAGTCTCTCGCGGCATCCCCGCACCTCGAAGCCGCGAGGCGGGCGGGGGCGGAAGTGCTGCTTCTCGACGGCCCCCTGGACGGGCTCATCGCCCCTGTCCTCTCCTCGGTGCTCGGACGCAGGCTGATCGCGCTCGACCGCGAGGAGGCCGACGCCGATCTCTCCGACGAGGAGAAGAGGAAGCGCGACGAGGCGTCCGCCAGGCTGTCGGGGCTCCTGGAGTTCATGAAGGACTCGCTCGGAGGGATCGTCGGCGATGTGCGCGTCTCGACCAGGCTCGACAGGAGCCCGTGCGTGGTCGTGCCCGGCAGGAACGACCCCGGCGACGCCTTCAGGGGAATGATGAAGGCCATGAGGCGCGAGATCGACGAGGTGCCCGGCATCCTGGAGATAAACCCCGATCACGGGCTCACACGATACATGATGGAGCTCTTCGAGACGTCGAGATCCGACGGGCGGCTCGCGAGGTGCGTCAGGCTGGTCCACCAGACCGGGCTGATCCTCGCGGGGTCCCCGCCCACTGATCCCGCCTCGTTCGCGGAGGATGTCTCCGCGGCTGTCCTCGAAGGGCACTGACGGTCCGGACCGATCAAGAAGGGAGCGGCCATGGAGCTGCTTGAGCGGATGAAGGCCGGGATCTCCGGGAACATCGCGAGGATGGCCGCCGCCGGGGCGGAGTATTCCGACGCCAGATTCTTCGCCGACGACAGGTCGGAGACCCTGGTGCTCTACGACGGCAACCTCGAGGGCAACGACACGACCTTCCAGACCGGGACGGGCGTGAGGGTCCTGTGGGGAGGGGCGTGGGGGTTCTCGGCTTCGAGCGACCCCGAAATGCTGGATGCCTGCTTCGACCAGGCCCTGGCGAACGCGAGGACGGCCGCGCGCCTCGTGAGCGTCCCCCTCCGGATGGGCAGGGTGTCCGCGGTCAGGGGTTCCTACAGGTCGCCCGTGGCGACCGACCCGTTCGGGGTCCCGCTGGACGAGAAACTGGCATTCCTCGTGGACATCGACGCCAGGCTCGGGGAGGACTGGATCGCCCGCCGCATGGTGTCGGCCGGGTTCACGAAAAGGCACGTGCTGTTCCTCAACAGCGACGGCTCGGAGATCACGAAGCACACCGCCAACGTGTTCGCGAACATGGTCATAATGGCCCTGGACGTGGAAGGGCGCATGCAGAGGCGCTCCATGACGCTGTTCACGACCGGGCGCGGCACGCGGGGCTGGGAGATGCTCAGGGACCCCGGGCTGTTCGGCGGGCATGCCGACAGGATCAAGTCGGAGCTCTCTGCCCTGCTGGGGGCCGACAGCCTCGAGTTCGGGAAGCGCTCCGTGATACTCCTGCCGGGGCAGGGGCACCTGCAGGTGCACGAGACCATCGGCCATCCCCTGGAGCTGGACAGGATCCTGGGGTACGAACTCTCGTTCGCCGGGGGCTCCTTCGTGACGCTCGACTCCATAGGAACGCTCAGGTACGGCAGCGAGAAGCTCTCGGTCAGCTCCTTCGGGGGCATCGAGAACTCGCCGGGCACCTTCGGGTACGACGACGACGGCACGCCCGAGAAGGACTACCTCCTCATAGACAGGGGGCTCCTCGTCAACGTGCTGTCCTCGCGCGCGATGGTCAACGAGGCCAACGACAGGGCCGGGCGGCGGATCCTCGACGGGAGCGGGGGGGCCGCAAGGGCGACGGCCTTCTACAGGGCTCCCATCGACAGGATGACCAACGTGAACATCCTGCCGGGAACCGACGGCACGCTGGAGGACATCATCGCCTCCACGCGCGACGGGATCGTGCTCGACAATCCCACATCCTGGTCCATCGGCTCCAACCGGGAGCACTTCCACTTCGGGTGCGAGATCGCGTGGGAGGTCAAGGACGGCAGGCGGACCCGGATACTCCGCAACCCCACCTACCAGGGCCACACCCTGGAGTTCTACAATTCGCTCTCGGCAGTCGGCGACGAGTCGACCTGGGTGGTCTGCCAGGTCGACAACTGCGGGAAGGGCGAGCCCAACCAGGTGATGCAGCTCGGGCACGGCGTGCCGGTGGTCAGGTTCGACGGTGTCGTCACCGGCGAGAGGAGCTAGCCATGATTTCGCAGAACACAAGGGAACTCCTCCTCGAGGTGCGCGACCGCGCGGCGGCGGCCGGCATCAGGGCCTCGCTGGTCCTCCACCGTGAGAAGAGCCATCTCATGAGGATCGGGAACAACAGCGTATCTCTCAACACGAGCGAGACGCTGACCCGGCTCGACGTCAGGGTGCTCGACGGCAGGCGCGAGGGGACACACACCAGCCTGGGACACATCGCCGGCAGGGCATTCGTGGACGAGGCCCTTTCCATCGCCGTCGAGAAGGCCAGGGTGGCCGTCCCCAAGGACTACGAGCCCATCCTCGAATGCGTCGAGGAATCCGTGGACGAGGCTCCCCAGGACGACGCCGGCCTCGCGGACATCGATCCGGCCGTGAAGGCCGGGGTCTACGCCGAGATAATCGAAACGCTGGGGAAGGGCTACAACTTCTCCGGTTCGTGGTCCAGCGGGCGCACCGAGATCTATCTCGTGTCCACCGCAGGTCCGAACGAGGCCTGCCACAGCGGCACCGACCAGGCCTTCACCGTGGTCCTCAAGCATCCCGGGGCGAAGTGGGAGCTGCAGAACGAGCAGTCGGGATGGATGGCCGGGTCGGTGACGGCCGCGACCGCCACGGCGGCGCTCGGTTCGCTGCTCCCGCTCTACGAGAGGCAGCCCGGAGCAAGGAACGAGCCGGGCGACTACACCCTGCTGCTGGGACCGGCCGCGATCGCCGAGCTGATGCTTTACGCGCTCTACACCGGCGCCCAGGGCCGCATGTACGAGGAGGAGATGGGCTGGACCACCGGGATGAAGATCGGTGACCAGGTCTTCTCCGAAAGGATATCGGTCGTCGACGACCCGGGCAGCGATCTCACGTTCCGGTTCGGGTTCGACATGTCGGGCATGAGGCGCAGGCCCTTCCCCGTGATAGACCGCGGACGCCTGGCGGGGCTGATGTACGACCTCGGGACGGCTGCGAAGTACGGCCGGGCCCAGACCGGGCATTCGCTGGAATCGACGAGCATATCGATCGCCACCGGCGACGGGCCGGCGGATCCCATGAGGGCCGTTGCCGGAATGGGCAGGGTGCTCGTGATCCCCGCGCTCCACTACATGAACCTGCCCAACATGAGCAAGGGCATAGTCACGGGGAGTTCGAGGTTCTGCGCCACGACCGCCGTGGACGGCGTCGTGACCGCTCCGATCTTCTCCACGAGGCTCACGGACTCGTTCCGGAACATCTTCGGGAACGTGGCCGCGATCTCGCCCTACGCTGTGTCGGTGAACCTCTCGAGCACCTACGGCAGGCGGGCGCCCGTCGCCATGTCTGTGCCCTCCTACATGGTGGTCGAGAAGGTGCGGATGACGGACTGCGCCGACAGCTTCTGACGGGATCCCCGAAGCGCCGGCGGGAATCAGCGGTGGAGTGCCCCTCCCGCAGCCCGATGGGGCACGGGAGGGGCTTCGCGTCATGCGTCGCTGTTGAGGGCGACGGCAGGATCCAGACCAGCCGCCCGCCTCGCCGGGATCACTCCCGCTGCCAGGCTCGCGAGCATGCTCGCGGCTACGGCCGTCAACGCGCTCCATGCCTGCAGTCCAGCCTTCACCGGAGTCAGCGCGGACAACGCCGCCGCAGCCGTGGCTCCGGCGACCACGCCGACCAGTCCTCCGGCTAGGCCGAGCAGGGCCGACTCCGACAGGAACTGGACGAGCACCTGGCCGCGGGTGGCCCCGAGAGCCATGCGCAGGCCTATCTCGCGGGTCCTCTCCGTGACGCTCACGAGCATGATGTTGGCGATCCCGACGGACCCTACGATCAGGGCGATGGCCGAGATCGCGAGCATGCCCGTGTAGACCCAGCGGGATGTCTCCGCATAGGTTTCGAGCAGCTCCTCCGAATCCGTTATCGAGAAATCGGCCTCCCCGTCGGGCGGGATCCCCCGCATGCACTTCATGGCGGTTTCGACCGAGGTTTCGACGGTATTCACGTCGCAGGCCGGATCGACCTCGACCATTATGGACAGGTGGCTCCGCGCGTCGGCCCAGCGCGAGAACACCCTGGCGGGCACGATTATCGAATTGTCCCTGGTCTGGCCCATCATCTCGCCGAAGCTCTCCAGCCCGCCCAGAACGATCAGGTCCGTGCCCCTTACAGCCACAGTCCTCCCGGCTGGATCGGAATCCCCGAAGAGCCTCTCCGAGACGTCCGCCCCGATGACGCACACCTCGCTGCCGGAACGGGCTTCGAAGTCGGAGAAGAACCTCCCGGAGGCCATCTCCATGTGGCTGGCGACAGGCCAGTCCTCCGTCGTGCCTGTGAGCATGGCGCTGAACTCCTCCCCGTCGGCCGCCTTGATGGTGACGAAGGTTTCGCTCACGGGCACCGCGGCGACTACCCCCGGGAGTCCGGCCAGGATGTCGGCGTCCCCGGCCTCGATGTCGGGCCTCCCTTCGATGCTCCTGCTCTCTGATGTCGAGGAGGAGGGAGGTGCCCGGTGGACGTAGAGGGTCTGGGTGCCCATCGAGTTCAGCGATTCCGTTATCTGGGCATTCAGCCCCTGGATCATGCTGGCCACGCAGGTGACCGTCATGACTCCGATTATTGTCCCGACTGCCGTGAGTCCGCTCCTCAACCTGTTCGCCAGGAGGGAGGAGGCGGATGACGCGAGGTGCTCGACTGCCAGTTCGAGCCGGTCACTCATGTCTGAGCGCCTCCACGGGATCGATCCTCGCGGCCCGCAGGGCTGGCACCAGGCCCGATACTACTCCCACCGCGGTCGAGAATCCCACGGCGGCAAGCGCAGTGAAGCCCGTGAGGGATGCCGGGACTGGAGTCGCGGCCCGTGCGGCGAGGATGAGCATCGATCCCGCGGCCAGGCCGGCCATGCCTCCGAAGAGAGAGATGATGACCGCTTCGACGAGGAACTGGCGGACGATGTCGGTGCGGGTCGCACCCAGCGCCCTCCTGGTGCCGATCTCCCTGGTCCGTTCGACGACCGTGACGAACATGATGTTCATGATCCCGATGCCTCCCACCAGGAGGGAGATGGCCGCGATGCCGACCGTGATGCAGGCGATGACGGTCAGGGTTTCGTCCATGCTCTCCCGGACCCCGGTCTGGCTCGTGATCGAGAAATCGTCGTCATCGCCGTCGGAAAGCCCCCTGATCACCCTGAAGACCCCGGCCGCCTCGGCGGAAGCCGCCTCGACGGAGGTCCCGGAAGCGGGGAGGATGGCTATCTCGACATCGGGCCCGAGGTTGGTGAAGAGCCCTTCATATGTCGAGAAGGGAACTATTACGAACGAGTCCCTGGACCTCCCGAAGACGCTCCCCCTCGCGGCCGTAGAGCCCACGACCATGAAGCGGTTTCCCGACACCGATATCGCGGACCCCTCGACCAAGCCTTCCGGGAAGATCTCGGCCACTATGTCCGCTCCTATGACGCAGACCCTTGCCCTGACGGAATCCTCGGCCTCCGTAAAGACCCTGCCGTTCTCGATATCGAGGCTCGACAGACCGAGCCAGGAGGGAGAGACTCCGTTCAGGGTGACTTCCTCGACGGACATCCCCCTGCTGGACACAGTCGCAGTCGTACCTGCACTCCATGAGACGACCGAGTCGGTCACCATCATGCCGGCAAGAGCCATCGCCTGGGCTTCGGTCACGTCCGGGCGGCGCGCCGACTCGGCCATGGCCCCGGCATCCCGGAGACCCCCGCCTGTTCTGCCGATCCTGAAGACGCTCGCGTCCAGGGCGCTCTCGAATCTCTCCTCGACGTAATCTCCCATGCCGGTGGCGAGCCCGACCAGGGAGACCACCGCAGCTACCCCGATGGTCACTCCCAGGGATGTCAGCATGCTCCTCGACCGGTTGGACCTCACGGCCGAGAATGCGGTCCCGGCCATCTCGATCGAGTTCATGGCCGCATCCACCCGGCAGGCGGGCGGCATCTTCGGTTCATCCCGCCCATTCCGTCACATCCCTCCGGGACTTGCCCCGGGAGGAGGCCCCTGGGCGCCCGGCGGGGGTCCGCCCATCCCGGGGAGAGGAATTCCGCCCTCGTCGTCCCCGTCGCCCGAATCGCCGCTCCCGCAGGCCTCCGATCCGGCGGCGAGCGTCCTGAGCGTCTCCATCGGGCCGGTGACGATCACGTCTCCTTCACGTACCCCGGAAACCTCGACGGTCAGGATGTCAGTCACGCCGGTGACCACCGGCACGGCCTCCACGGTTCCATCCGAGAGCCTGAGGACGCAGTCGGTCATCCGCGCCGGATCGGCCGGATCGGGCCTGGACACGATGCTCTGGATCGGGAGCACGATGCACGAGTCCACACTGGTTATCACGATGTCCACCGATGCGGACATGCCGGATCGCATGCGCGGATCACGCTCGTCCATGGCCACCATCACGGCGTACTCCGCCACCTCCTCGCCGCCCGCGTCGTTGGACGAAGCGAGGGCGATGTTTGTGACGTGGCCCCTGAACACGGAGTCCGGAAGTGCGTCGAGTACTATCTCGGCCTCCATCCCTTCGAGTACGTCGATCACCTCGCTCTCGACCATCGTCACTTCGAGGATGAAGCCCGACATGTCCTCGACCGTCAGGAGCACCGTGCCGGCGTTGTTCATGGTCCCCATGACAGCCATCTCGCCCTGCTCGACGTTCAGGGCGGTCACCACTCCGTCGATGGGCGACCTGTATACCGTCTCGTCCAGTCCGTTGACCGCGATGACTTCAACAGCAGAGACTCTCGACAGCTCAGCCTGAGCAGCATCGAGATCCTCCCGTGCGCAGGCGAGTTCCTCTCCGCACGAAAGCCCCGACTCCGAGAGTGCCGACATCCGTCGGTACTCGCGCTCCGCCCTGTCCAGCGCGATCCCGGCACCCGTGCTCGATGCCCGTGCCTGCCGGAGCTCAGCGAGAGCCTCCGTGTCATCGAGCGTGAGAAGCGTCTGTCCGGCATGGACGGTGTCTCCCTCCTCCACGTAGATGGAATCGATGAGGCCCTGCCGCGCGGCGCTGATCTCGACGCACGCCACGCCCTCCAGGGCCCCGCTGCCGGATGCGATTGTACGGATCGAACCGATGGCCGCGACCTGGGTCTGGAGTTCGACTTCCTCCCCGCCCCGACCCAGGGCCCAAAAGGCTCCCATGGCCACGACCGCTGTCGCCGATGCGACGACGATGTTCCTCTTGGCCTTCTTCATGCTTCTCCGCGTCTGCTGGGCGCGGGCCGCTCCCGCGCACTTCATCAGCAATGATCGCGAGCGCGGAATACCGGAGGATTGTCGGATCGTAAGGAAATGTTTCGGGCCCGGAATCCCGGAGCGGCTGATACGAACCGCAACGGTCCGGGAATCATCGTATCACGCAGGGAACACATCTTGCGGGAAGTGTCCGAAGGCTCGCACCGGGAGGTCGGAATGCTGTCCGTCATGGCTGTGTCGTGCGCCCTGTCTCTCGCGACCGGGGAAGGAGATCCGGCAGCAGGTCAGGGGATCGTGAGGATCGAGGTGGAGGGCCTGGACACGGGCCAAGTCATCGCCCTGCTGTTCGACGGGGATGCGGGGTCGATCACCGATCCCTCGCTCGCCCGCGCCGGCACCTATGCGGACTGTCGGACGGGCGGGACCGGCATCTCACTCATGGGCATCCCCTGGGGAGAGTACGCAGTGCTAGTCTTCCAGGACCTCGACGGAGACGGGGAGCTGGACATGGAGGATGGAGAGGCCCAGGAACCCTTCGGCGTCAGCAGTGGGATGCCGTCACCCCCGGACCCGCTCCCGTCGGATTCCACAGCGGCCGCTCCGGCTTCCGGCCTCCCTGATCCGCCAGCCACTCCCGCCGATGGCGAATTGTCCGAGGCTCCGGAGCTGACGTTCGAGGCATGCAGCTTCGTTCATTCGTCGGAGGAGACGGTCGTGGAGGTGCGGATGCTGGTTCCGGCCGGTACCCGCGGTCCTGGCGGCCCCGGAGGGCCGGGAGGCCCCGGTGGGCCGGGCGGCCCTCCCCGCAGCCAGGCCGTCACGGCTCGCCGGGGTCAGCCGAGCATCGAGACCTGCTTCTCGATCATGGCCTTGAGCTCGACGAAGGAGAACACGTCGGCGTCGACGCCGCAGTGTGGTCTGAGGACCCTGTTGATGAAGTAGACGAGTTCCTGGTGCCATGCAGTCTCGTCCAGGACGCCGTAGGCGTTGGCGGTTATCAGCTCGGCCCTCTTCTGGGCGAGCGTGCCGATGTGCTGCGAGATGAAGCCCCTGATCTCGGAGGACTTCTCCTCCTTCCACTCGGACGTCATGCTGTTCAACAGCAGCATCCTGCGCCTGCGGTCGACCGATCCTGCGACAGCCAGGACCACCGAGGCCGCCAGGAAGGCGCTCCCGGCAGCGAGGGCCGCCGTACGCGCCCTGCGGTCCCGGGTGATCCCGGAATCCCCGGCGATGGCGTTCGAGATGGCGGGCCCGTTCCGCCGGCCCGCCGCGGTGTAGGTCGATTCGACCGCTCCGACGGCGTCGTCGACCCTGTCGGAGAAGTACAGGAAGAACGAAAACGAGGCAAGTGCCAGCAGGATGCACGCCCCCGCCGAAACCCGGAGCCAGAAGGGCGTCCGGGGGACGATCCGTCCCTCCCTGTCGCCGCTGCCCCCTGCGGCCGCCATTCAGGGCGCCCCGGCAGGCCGGCCGGCCGGAGATCCGGGATCGCCCGCGGGTCGCATCAGTCCTGAGTGGCTTTTCCGCTGGCGAGGCCGCGCACGACCATCGCGGCCTTGTGCACGGCGAGCCCCGGGTTCGCGACGAGATCCTGGGCCCAGTTCTGGATGTTGCGGAAGCTCGTCATCTTCCGCCAGCTCCTGTAGCGCTCGATCCGGTGCTTCCAGCCCACCACCCCGTCCATGGTCAGGTAGGGCAGCCTCATGTTCATGATCTCGTTGGCCCTGTTCCTGGCCGGGTCGAGGAGTTCCGGGTTGGTGTCGTTCGCCAGGTAGCCGTTCTCCTTCGCCCAGGTATGTATGTGGCGGCCGGGGATGGCGGTGGAGAAGTAGACGATGATGTCGTCGGGCTTGAGCCTTTTCAGGAGGCGGTAGGTCATCGCGATGTCCTCGTCGGTCTCCATCGGGAAGCCGATCATCAGGTTGGCCGTGGCCTCGACCCGGAACTCGTGGCACCAGCGGAACGCCTTCACGGCCTGCTCCGGGGTCGTCCCCTTGTCATAGAACTCGAGGATCTTCGGGCTCCCGCTCTCGATGCCGAAGCTGATGCAGTGGCACCCGCTCTCGGACATCACCCTCACCTTGTCCCTCGTCACCGTGTCGACCCTGCTGTTGCAGTGCCACTTCAGAGTCACGCCCGCATCCCTGAGCCCGTCGCGGAACTGCTCGAACCACGCCGCGGGGTGCATGGTGATCGTGTCGTCCTTGAAGAAGATCCGCAGGTGCTTCTGGCCGCGGAGCTCCGACAGCCCGACGATCTCGGCCACTACGTCGCCCGCGCTGCGGCGCCTTATGCCGCCTCCGAAGATCAGGTCGGTGCTGGGCTTGCAGTAGGTGCAGCGGAACGGGCAGCCCCTGGTGGTGACCATCCCGTACTCGGCCAGGCCGTTCGCGAAGTAGGCGTCGTAGTCGACAAGGTCGCGGGCGGGGAAGGGGATCGAATCGAGATCGTGTATGACCGGCCGCCTGGGGTTCTGTACGAACACACCGTCAGGCGGGATGAACGAGACGTTGCGCAGGCACCTGACGTCGCCGCCGGCCGCCAGCGTGTCCACAACCTCGAGCAGGGCCTCCTCCGCCTCGCCCTCTATGACGATGTCCGCACCGGTTTCGCGCAGGGTGTTCTCCGGGAAGATGCTGGGATACGCCCCTCCCTCGATGTAGAGCGCTCGGGGGTTGACGGAGCGGATGTGCTTCGTCACCATCGCGGCCCTGCCGAGCTTCGCCGCAGCCGATACGGCCACTCCCACCACGTCGGCGTCCCTCACCATATGGTCGAGCTCGTCGATTTCGCGGCAGAAGGAGTAGTCGACATACCGGACATCGTGCCCGGCATCCCGGAGCACGGACGCGAGGATGAGCTGGCCTACGGGCTCTGCAAGCCCGTTGTACTCGGTCCACTGGAACCTTGGGTAGACAAGGGCGACTCTCATGTCCTCAGACACCTTCCGTGAAGCCTCGGTTGCTGTAATATAGCCCCTGCGGGCCCCGGTGCGAGCTTCGGGCACATACCTGGCGGAGGACGGAGGCATGCGCGGATGGCCGGATACGACGCGATAGTCTGCGGCGGGGGGCCCGCCGGGGCGTGCGCCGCGTGGAAGCTGGCATCCGGGGGCGCCTCCTGCATCCTGCTGGAGGCTTCCTCCGTTCCGCGCAGGAAGGTCTGCGGAGGAGCCCTGGGCTTCAGGGCAAGGAAGCGCCTGATCGAGGCAGGCATGCTCACCGATGAAGGACTGACGGCCATCTCGCTCCGGGAGCAGAGGGCGATGTCCTTCTTCTGCGGCTTCGAGCATCTGTCGCGCTACGAGTCCGCAGGGCCGGCCATCACGATGGTGGACAGGATGGACCTGGATGCCCTGCTGCTCGCGCGGGCCGAAGCAGCCGGCGCGATCGTGGTCAGGGGAGGGCGGGCCCTCTCCGTGGCCGGTGGAGCATCGATCGAGACCTCCGGTGCCGGGAAGCTGTCGGGTGACTTCGTCATCGCGGCGGACGGAGCTTCCGGGAGGATCGGGCGCGAGGTCCGGGGCTGCCGCGGGGGACCGGCGGGTCTCGGAATAGAGGCCTTCGCGCCCATGCCTCCGGGCTTTCCCTCCGAGATCCAGATACACTTCGGCCTGGCCGACTTCGGCTACGCCTGGGTGTTCCCACGCAGGGACGACCTGTGCATCGGCATCGGGATGGTCGGAGGGAGGAACCGCCCGCGCGGACTGCTCGAGAATCTCATGCGGCTCTTCGACAGCCTCGGCCTCGAACGGCCCGTACCGGGCATGCTGAAGGCCGCTCCGATCCCGGCTGGACACCCCTCGTGCCCGATGGGCTCGGGCAGGGTGCTCCTGGCCGGCGATGCGGCCGGGCTGGCCGACCGCCTCACCGGGGAGGGCCTGAGCCATGCCGTGGAGAGCGGGATGCTCGCCGCCGAATCCGTGCTGAACGGCCGCGGCCTGCCGTGGTACCGCAGGGCTGTCGCCTCCGGCTGCGCCGGCATGGTGAGGCAGTCCGCCATCGCAAGGCACCTGGTCTACGGCAGGCGGTTCCGGCGCCTTGCCATGCGCGGCCTCGCCCGTGACAGGAGATTCTTCGACGGATACTGGGGACTGGTTTCGGGAGCGTCGGGCTACGCGGGGATGATCGCGGGCTTCCTGCGCGGCCCTAGGCCCTGAGGGCGGAGGCGATCCCGGAGGCGATACGCCCGGGCGTCATCCCCTGATGCCGGTAGAGGTCGTCGGGCTCTCCCGAGAGCCCGTAGCCGTCGACCCCGAACCTGAGCAGGGGAGGTCCGCCGCCCGTGTCCGAAAGGGCCAGCGCGATCCTGTTCCCGAGGCCGGTGTCCCTGTCGTGGTCCTCGCAGGAGGCGGCGACCCTGAAACCGCGCACCCGCTCGATCAGCGAGGGAGACAGGCACAGCGGGCAG
This sequence comes from Candidatus Fermentibacter sp., assembly GCA_030373045.1. Taxonomy (NCBI): domain Bacteria; kingdom Pseudomonadati; phylum Candidatus Fermentibacterota; class Candidatus Fermentibacteria; order Candidatus Fermentibacterales; family Candidatus Fermentibacteraceae; genus Candidatus Fermentibacter; species Candidatus Fermentibacter sp. Next base: position 99,360 of record JAUCPW010000029.1, on the reverse strand, counting down.
CTCACTCCGAGCACCGCGGTCGAGACTCCGATGCCCTCGAGGATCCCGGCCGCCGCGAGAGCCCTTCCGCACATCGCACCCATCGCGAGGACCACCGCATCGGTGCCCTCGCGCAGCACGTCGTGCCTGCCGTAGACGAACCTGTATGCTCCGCCGAAGGCGGGCGATCCGTCCGGGTTCGTCAAGACCGGCGCCTTCGACCTGCCCATCGCTATGAAGAAGTTGCCGGGATGGGTGGCCGCGAACCTGACTGCCCTGTCGGTCTGGTTGGGGTCCGCCGGGACTATCACCGAGCAGTTCCGGAGGCTTCCCGTCAGGGCGAGGTACTTGATGCAGTGGTGGGTCTTGCCGTCCGGCCCCACGTCGAGGCCGCAGTGCGTGGCGACCACCTTCAGGTTGGTCATGTTGATGTCGTTCAGCCTGTGCTGGTTGAAGGTCTCGTCCATGGCGAACACGCCGAAGTCCGCCCAGAAGACCACCCTGTCGGCCAGCGATGCGGCTCCGGCAGCCGACGCGGTATGGTGCTCCATTATGCCGGACTGCACGAAGAAATCGGGGTATGCCTTCGCGAAGGCCTCAGTCTTGACCGAGCCGGCGAGGTCGCAGTCGAACACCAGCGGCACCGTGTCACGGTTCAGGGATGCCAGGTCGAGGAGTGCCAAGCCGAAGGCCGACCTGTTGTCCCCCCTGTGGTCCGCTCCATAAGTCCTGGGGATCCCGGCATGGCCCAGCACCGCCCCGGAGCAGGGTATCCGTGAAGGCGTCGGGATGGCTGCGGACGACTTCCTGGCTTCGGCCAGGGAGTCGATGTCGTCGGGGATGCCCAGTTCGGAGAGGGCTTTCGCCGCGCTCTCCCTGTCGAGCGCCTTGCCGTGGTACTGCTCGTCGTTCTCCATGAACGAGACGCCCCTGCCCATGACGGTCCGGGCCAGGAGCACGCTCGGCCCGGGAAGCCCCCTCGCCCGCGCCAGGGCGGCATAGAGGGCGTCGAGATCGTGGCCGTCGACCGACGCCACGTCCCAGCCGTCCGAGGCGTACTCCGCCGCGAGGTCGACGGGCATGACGTCCGCGGTCCTGCCTGAGATCTGCAGGCCGTTGAGGTCCACCACCACAGTGACCGGCAGCCTCCTTGCCGCCGCGAATCGCCTGGCCTCGACGATCTGACCCTTCTGCTGCTCGCCGTCGCCCATGACCACGAAGACATGGTTCCGGAAGCCCGCCAGCCCGTCGGCCAGAGCGAGACCGCACGCCCCCGAGAGGCCCTGCCCCAGGTTGCCCGTGGTCAGTTCCACTCCGGGTACCGATCTCTCGATGTGGCCCTCGAAGGGGCTGCCGGCCAGGCGGAAGGATCTCACGGCGGCCTCGGCATCGAAGAAGCCCAGCCTGCCGAGGACAGAGTAGACTCCGGGGGACGTGTGGCCGTGGCTGACCACTATCCTGTCCCGTCCCCTCCTCCATGGATCGCAGGGATCGACGTCGGCCTGGCTCCAGAGCATCGCGTAGATCTCGGCGGAGGACATGGAGCCGCCGGGGTGGCCGCTGCCGGCCAGGGTGGTCATGCGGATGATGTCGCCTCTCACGAGGCGGCAGATCTCCGCCAGTCCCTCCCTGGCATCCGGAGGAAGAACGGGAGAACGGAAGAGCGTTCTCCGGATCACTCCTTCCGCTCCCCGCCCGCTGCGGGCGATTCGAGGGAGGAACGCACCGCGGCCAGCACGCCTTCGGACAGAGCCGCCGTCTCGTCGAGCAGGGCCTTCGCCCTCGCGGCGGTGGAGGCCGCCTTCGCGGAGTCCTCCAGCTGCGCGATGTTGATCATGACGTTGAAGTAGGCGCCCTCCGAAGCCGCCCTGGCACAAGAGGCCGCCACGCCGGCATCGGAGAGCGAGGCCCCGAGGCCCCTGCCCGCCGCGATTCCGGCCATCCTCGCGATCTCCGGACAGCGTTCGAGCACCGACATGGGCACTGCGGCCGCGCCGGCGATGGCCTCCTGCACGCCCTCCCCGCTCCTGAAGGCTTCCATGAGCACGTTGAAGGCCGCCGTATCCTCGTCGATGGCCCTCAGGAGATCCTCCTTCAGGTCCTGTGCCGAAGGCGCCATCCCGGCCATCTCGTCCCAGGCCGACGCGCAGTCGCGGCTCCTTGCAGTGAGGTTGGCCACCATCGCCGAGAGCGCGGCACCGAGCGAGGCCACAAGGGCTGCCACGGAGCCGCCGCCCGGGGCGGGTGAGTCGGAGGAGAGCTCGTCGGCGAAGTCGCGGCACGTCATGCCCGAGAGGGTCTGCCCGTCAGCCAGCAGGTACTCGATGACCTTCGACCGGGGGTCGAAGGGTGCAACGTCGCGAAGACCCATGGAGCGTATGGCGGTCTCGACCAGGCGCTTCTCGGGGAGGCCGGGGGACACCGCCATCTTGCCTATGCCCCTGAGGCCCGAATCCTGCATGGCCACGTAGTAGCGGCCGGCCTCGACCATCGAGGAGAGCGGGACGAGCCCGACTATCTCCGATCCGGTGACCCTGTATCCGAGCTTCTCCGCCTCCCGCCTGGTGGTCTCGAAAGCCACGTGGAGGGGAGTCACAGAGGTGTCGGTCAGGTTCATCGTCACCTGGGCGCAGTTGTATTCGGCTATGAACCATCCCGTCGCCTTGCAGGCCTGGAGCAGCCCGGGGGCCTGCACCTTGTTGCCCTGGCCGTCGCGCACGAACTTCCAGGACGAGTCGCGCAGCGTCCTGCCCGAATCGCGGATGGTGAGCGCTATCTCCTTTGCGACCGAATCGTCCGTCGTGTTGAGGTTCACGTTGTAGGCCACGAGGAAGTTCCGGGCGCCTATGACGGTCACGCCCGTCCTCGCGACCCTGTCGTTCCATCCGTCCGGGCCGAAGTCGGGCTCCCAGCCCGGCGTTCCCAGCTTGCCGGGGAGCGCCTCGTATTCGCCTTCCCTGATGTCCGGGAGCTTCTCGCGCGAGGGCCTCGTCGCAGCCTTCTCATAGAGGTAGACGGGGATGCCCAGCTCCCCGCCGACCCTGGCACCGAGCCGCCTGGCGAGTTCGACGCACTCGTCCATCGAGACGCCGGAGACGGGGACGAACGGGCACACGTCCGTAGCCCCCTGACGGGGATGGGCGCCGGTGTGCACGGACATGTCGATGACCGAGGCGGCCTTCTCTATCAGTCTGAACGCGGCCTCGAGGACTGCCTCGGGTTCGCCCGCGATCGTCACGACGGTGCGGTTCGTCGCCGCACCCGGGTCGACGTCGAGGACCCTGGCGCCCGCTACGGACGAGGCGGCCTTGACAACCGCGTCTATGGCGTCTCTGTTTCTTCCCTCTGAGATGTTGGGAACGCACTCCACTATCCTGCGGGACATCCGACCCTCCCATCGGGCTCAGGGACACGATCCGCGAAGCTAGTCAACGGGCGAGGGAGCGTCAACGAAAAGTGAGCTTTTTCAACGATCTAAGAGGTGTGGTGGAGGGGTTTTACGGCCCGCCGTACCCTTCCCCGCACAGGCTCGCGATGCTCGACATCGTCTCGGTCCTGCCGGGCGTCCCGGCATGGCTCCATGCGCCCAAGGACGATCCCTTCCACCGGATCCGCTGGAGGGAGAGGCGCCCCGATGCTTCGATGACTGATCTCGAATCCTCGGTGTCCGGTGCGAAGCGCCTGGGGGTGTCATGGATCGAGGGATGCAGCCCGTGGAAGTTCCGCGAAGGCGATGCGCCGCTGCTCCGCGAGAAGGCCGCCGAGGCCCGCGGGATAGGCGCCGCCGGTTTCGCAGTGCTCTTCGACGACGTCGAGGAGCCGGCCACGAGGGATCTCGCCGCCGGGCAGGCCGCACTCCTCGCCGAAGCCGCGGCCGGAGGCGGGCTTCCCGTGGTCGCCTGCCCCACGGTCTACTGCGGGGAGCAGCTCGAGGAAGGGGAGGGTGAGGCCTATCTGGCCGAGTTCATCAGGCTCCTCCCCGAGGGATGCGCCATCCTCTGGACCGGCTCGGGCGTGATCCCGCGGAGGATGGACCTGTGCCCCGCCGTCGAAGGGATCGCCGCAGAGGGCCGCGTCGTGATCTGGGACAACCTCCTGGCCGACGACTACACTCTGAGGAGGCTATTCCTCGGCGAACCCCGAGACAGGGTCGTCGAGGGATGCGGGTACCTGCTGAATCCCTCGTTCAGGGCCGTCCCTTCGCTCTACACGCTCTGGAGGATGGCCTCGCTCCTCTCCGGGGGCGGCGCGCCGGAGATCCCGCCGGGGCTCACGGGCCTGACCGAAGGGCTCGCGCTTCTCTCCGAGTTCCACGACATCCCCTGGGGGGTGCGTCCGAAGATAATCGACCTTCTGGACAGCCTCGGCGATGCCCTCGAGAGGGGCACCGGCTTTCCGGCCGCGGCGGAGCGTGCCAGCCGCGACCTCGAAGCGTTCCGCGACCGCCTGAAGGAGAGCCCGGGAGGATTCGAGATCCTTCCCTATCTGAACGACATCACGAGGCTCCTCTCGATCTGGCGGAAGGCGCTCGCGTCACCCCACCCCGCCAGGGAACTCGAGAGGCTGATGGTCGACAGGCTCCCCTGGGACCATCCTCTCGCGATCGGGACGGCCAGGAGGATGAAGAGTTGAGGGTGGTGCTGGCCGGCTTCAACACCGACAGGCAGTTCTCGTCGGAGACGCCTGAGACGATCTCCGCGGCCTATGCCAGGATCAGCCGGGATCCGCGGCCGGTGTGGGACCTGAGGGAGGAGGCCGCCAGGGAGACCGCGAACGCCAGGAAATCCAACTCCAGGATCGTGTTCGGGTTCGGTCACTCATCGGTTGCAGAGCACGCGGTCTTCAACCTCGACATAGGAGGCATCTCCAGGTTCGCTGCCGAGGCCCTGCAGTCCTTCAGGCTCGCGAGCTTCATGGAGAAGTCCCAGCGCTACATAAGGATGGAAGGCGACTGGATCGTTCCGGAAGGGCTCCCGGAGGGCATGTCGGGAGTCTTCGAGAGCACCTGCCGCGAACTGTTCGGATTGTACGGCGGTATCCTCGAAGCCCTCGAGGCCGCCGGCGTCCCCGCCGCATCGGCCAAGGAGGACGCCAGGTACGTGCTCCCTCTCGCCACGGCCTGCCAGATGGGCATGACGGCCAACGCAAGGGAGCTCGAGCACATCATGCGCAGGCTCAGAGCATGGCCGGTGCCCGAAGTGGCCGCGCTGGCCGGGGCCATATCGGACGCGGTCGAGCCGGCCGCCCCTTCGCTCTTCAGACACACCACGCCCGTGGAGATGGATTCGTTCGCAGCGCGCTCCGCCCTGTCGCCCCGCGGGGTGCCCCGGCGCGCAGTGTCCCTCGTTGATGGCGACGGCGACGCCGCAGTGGGCATCCGTCTCATCGCCGAGAGGGACGGGCTGACCCACGGCAGGGCCCGGTCCGCCTGGAGGGCGATGGAGGGCCCGGAGAGGGAGCTGCTGTTCGAGGATTTCAGGGACAGGCTCGGGGTCCACGACGCGCTGCCGAGGATATGGGAGATGGCCCGTTTCACCTTCGAGCTGTCGGCGTCCTCCACCGCATTCGCCCAGATCAAGAGGCACAGGATGGCTACGATATCGGCCTCCGCACCCTATCCGGGTTCGGGCATCGTGGTTCCTCCGTCATTCACGGGCACCCGGGCGGGCCGGCTCCTTTCCCGCGGCAGGGCCGCAGCGGAGAGCCTGGCGGCCTCCCTGCCCGTTCCGCTCAGGCCGTACGCCCTGCTGAACGCGCACAGGAGAGCAGTCATCGTGTCGATGAACGCGCGTGAGCTGGTGCATTTCTCGCGGCTGCGCGAAGACTCCCACGCCCAGTGGGACATCCGGGGGATCGCGGGGAGGATGCTGGAACTGGCCGGGAGGCGTGCCCCGCTGACTCTGTCCATGTCCGGAGGGAAGTCGGCCTTCGGGGTCTAGCGCTCCAGCAGGACTTCGACCGTCCGGGGAGTGCCGGTGCGGTTCCGCGTAGACGGCGTGATCCGGAGCAGCACCCTCGCCGGCACTTCCGAAACGTCGCGCCTGCTCAGCCAGGTTACCATCCCGGGCCCGCCGGCGCCGGCCGCACCCGATCCCTCCGTCGTGGCGGGCCTCCATGTGACACCGCCGTCGAGGCTGAGGGAGACCGCAGCATCCAGCGCCATCCCCTCCGGATCGGTCATCTCGTACTGCACCGACACTCTCCCCGTCTCCGGATCGACGTTCGCGACCGCCTGGATCACCGCAGGCAGGGATGTGTTCACGATGGCGACGGGCGACACGACGGCCGAGAATGTCGTGTCCATGTCCGCCGCGAAGGCCCTGAACTCGATCTCCTCCTCCTCCGCTCCGGGCAGGTCGGCGGAGGAGTTCCACCCGAGCGTCCGGCGGTACCCTTCGGGTCCGAAAGGCCCGCTGTCCATGACTCCGGTGGCGGTGATCCAGGCATCGGAGCCCAGGGCCCTGTACTGTATGCCGACCGAAAGCCCGTCTCCTTCTTCATCCGTCATGGCCAGCGCTACGGGAACGAGCCCCCTGTGAACGCTCCTGGCGCCCGGGGACGTCAGGTCGATCACGGGAGGGGAGTTGTTGTCGAGGTGGAACGCGGATGACGGTACCGGCAGGGTCCGGCCTCCGGACGGAGAGGCCCTGAACCTCGCCCTGCCGGTGTCCACGCCCGGCGCGTCGATCCGGGACTCCCAGACTATCTCCCGTTCGTAGAATCTCGGATCGAACTCGCCGGGAGCGGAGATGGTGGCCCTGCTCCATGTGATCCCGTCGTCGAGCGAGTACTCGTAGTCCACCCCTCCGATGATGTCCTCGATCCCGGGCAGTCTGACACCGAGCCTCACCCTGCCCGAGACCTCGTAGTCCGGGGCGAGGACCTGCCCGGCATGGGCACTCGAGCTGTCGCTGCCGAAACCCTCTATGACGGACCAATCCCCCTCGTCCGCGTCGAGCGCCCTCATCCTGAACGTCAGGCCGCCCTCTCCGGCCACCCGCGCCAGATCCTGCCCTGCGTCCCATTCCAGCGGTTCGCCGTACAGCCAGGGGTCGATCTCGAGGGTACTGCCCCGGAGAACGGCCGGAGTCCATGTCAGGCCGCCGTCGACCGAGTACTGCCCCTGGAGGCTCAGGACGTCGCTCTCTGCATCCTCGACGGCGTAATCGATCCGGTACGTCCCTTCGGACAAGAGCTCCGGAGCGGTGAGATAGAGCCCGGGAGGGGAGTTGTTGTCTATGCGGAATATAGAGGAAACCCCGGCTATGCCGGGTCCGGAAGCACATCTCGGCGTGATCCTGAGTCTGACGTCCCTGGCCTCGACGCTCCCGAGATCGTCCCTGCTCCTCCACACGATCCCGCTTCCCGTCTCGCTGAAGCTGCGCGTCTGGGTCCACGACAGGCCGGCGTCGGTCGACCAGGACACGTCCAGGCCGGTGAGAAGCCCTCCGCTCGAGCAGAACTGCACGTTCACATCACCCGTGTACTCGCCCGAAAGCCCCGAGATCGTGAGCATCGGCAGGGTTCCGAGGCCGTAGCTGCCCGAATTGGATGCATCGGCGTAGGACATGGGCCAGGGTCCCGGCGAGGCTGATCCTACGGGATACGCTGCCAGAAGCCCGTTCACCCCCGGTACGACGATGTCGGTGATGCCGTTCCCGTCCACGTCACCGGCGGCGGGTGCATACAGGACGCCTTCGGGATGGACGAAGCTGCGCTCGTCGAGGATCTCCCCGTCCGAATCCCATGTCAGCACCGAACCGTCGTCGGTGCACACCAGGACCGTGTTGCGGTCCCAGGTCGAGAGGAGGAGGGGGCAGGTGGGCTTGCCTCCCACGGCTACCGGCCAGCGCCAGGTCCCGGCCAGTGAACCGTCGCTGTCGATGAGGTAGAGCAGCGATGCCTCGGTGGCGAGGGACACCTGGAGCCTCCCGGCCGCACAGTCGATCACGCCGATGGCGAGAGTGCCCTTCACAGGCCTGGAGTCCAGGGTGTACGGCCATCCCGGAAGCCGGGCCCCGTGGAGGTCGAGGGCGTGGACCTTCCTGTCGCCCGTGGCGAAGATGATGTCCGAGAGGCCGTCGGCATCGAGGTCTGCCGACACCGGAGCAGCGGATACCGAGAAGCCCGTGCCTGCCGGCCACCCGGGGAGCAGCATGCCGCTGATGTCGTATACGGCTATCGAGGCGTTCGACAGCGCACAGACGACGCCGGCACCCAGACCGCTCCCGATCGTCACCTGCGATGGGGTCCACTCGAGCCTGCCCCCCGGTTCCAGCGGCCAGCCCTGCAGGGCTCTGCCGTACTCGTCGAGCAGGTGTATCCTTCCGTCTGTCGTGCCGAGAGCGAGTTCCCTCGCGCCGTCGGAATCGAGATCGAGCGCCGATACCCCCGTCACTGGGCGGGAGCCGAGATCGACGGGCCAGCCCGGGAACTCGTCGCCCCCGAGGTCGGTCAGGTGCAGGCGGCCTTCGTCGTCGACATGGCACAGGGCCATGTCGCCGTGGATGCGGGAATCGAAGGAACAGGGCCTGAAGCTGACCCCGGCCGACGTCGAGAGAGGGAAACCGGGGATCGGCGACCCGGATGCGTCCCATCCCCCGAGCCCCCTGTCGCCCAGGGGGATGAAGGTGCACAGGCCGGCTCCTCCGTCGTCCGCCAGGATGGGGGAATCCCTGGGTATCGCTCCGGCTGGAACCTGCCACAGCGGTACGGGGTTCATTGCATGGAGAGCGACGGCTGCCAGAACCGCTGTCGGGAACAGATGCGACCTCCAGGAAAGGGAATAAACCCTGATAAAGCTAGCGAATCCGCAGCATTCCAGTCAACGACGGAGGGCCTCCCGTGCGTCGTTGACCTGCAATTCACAACGGACAATACTAATCGCGCCGAAGACACCGGCTAACATCCCAGGGAGATCCCGGAGGCCTCTGCCGATGAGAAATACCGCATTAGCGCTCATTTTCGCAGCCGCCGCGGCATACGGCGGGTCACTTCCCTACAGCCGCGCCGGGGTCCTCGACTCGCCGGACGCCTACATACTGAGACATACCGAAATCGAGGCCGGAGTTTCCGGTTCGGCCTACTCCGTGACGGATTCGGCAGGCTCGTCGGACAGCGAGTTCAAGATCACCGGCCATGTCGACGTAGGCCTGTTCCGGTACGGCCAGGTGGGTGTCTCCTGGCTGGCCGACGGCGGCATCGCCGGGTCGGTGAAGGTGGGCATCCTCAGCGAGGGCATAAGCGTTCCCGCCTTCGCGATAGGGCTCGAGAACATCTCCGGCGAGAAGAACATCGACTGCTTCGAGGGTCTCGACGGCGAGCTCTACGGGTACGAGCACTCCCAGAACATGTCCGCATACGGTGTTCTCTCGAAGGATATCGAGAACCTCACGGGCGTCCCCGCCACCGTCAGCATCGGCATCGGCACCGGGCGCTTCGTCGGCGTGATCGACAACGGCGCCGCAGGCATAGGCAGCGACGTGGCGAGCGGTTTCTTCGGGTCGATCGTGTTCCGCCCCTCCAACAGCTTCTCGATCGCATTCGAGCAGGACGGGAGGGACTTCAATCTCGGCGGTTCCTACAGTCTCAGCCGCACCTTCACGTTGAACGCCACGTGGGCCGAGATGGAGATGAGCGTTCTCCCGCCGGAGAACGTCGATCGCATGGATGTCATGCAGAATTCCAAGTTCAGCCTCTCCCTCGAGGCCCGGATCGGACCCCTCCTGGGCGCCCAGAGGCTCGAGCTCGAGCGCGAGCAGATGCGCATCGAGAGGGCGAGGCAGAGACTGCAGGAGCTCGAGGACAGGCGCAGCGCCGCCGAGGAAGAGCTCCGCAGGCTTCGCGAACAGCTCGAAGGCGACTGAGAAGCCGGACGGACGGATGACTCACAAACTCCTGACAGCGGTCCTCCTGCTGGTGACCGGACTGGGCGCCGCCCAGCCCGCCGAGGAGGACGATCTAGAGGTCCTCCTGCAGCGCGCCCGCGCCGAGCTGGCATCCCTCGAGGAGCTGATCGGGCGCGAGGAGTCCAGGCTCGGCCGCATCGAGTCCGAACTGGTCGACCTAAGGCGTCAGGCCGCCATCATGAGCACGGCCGAGAGCGCATTCCGGCTCGGCGAGGAGCTCTACCTCGCGGGATCCATAGTCTGGGCGCGCGACGCATTCCAGTCAGTGATCCAGAACTTCCCCGGGAGCGAGTACCATTCCGAATCGCTCTTCAGGCTCGAACTCATCAACTTCGAACTGCAGGAGTTCGAAACCGCCATCGCATATTTCGATTCGCTGCGCACCCGATCGCCGGGATTCCCGCACATGGATCTGGCCGTGATCGCAGCTGCGCTGTCCTATCACAACAGGGGGATGTTCGAGGAATCCCGGGGCCTCCTGTCGCAGATCGGCCCGCAGAGCGAGTACGCGGCCCTGTCCCAGTACCTCACCGCCGTGGCATACGTCGAGCAGGGGATGCTCTCCGAGGCCAGGACGGAGCTGGAGGCGGTGCTCGACCGCCCGAGGTCGACGAGTTCCGAAGCCGCGCTGGCCGACAGGGCGGTCATCGCCCTGGCCCAGATCCACGTCGAGGAGGGGAACCTCGACCAGGCCCACGACATGTACGACAGGGTATCGCCCTACAGCCCGTATTACGACGTGGGCATGCTCGGCAAGGTCTGGGTCTACATGAGGCAGCAGGAGTACCAGGAGGCCTACAATCTGGCCCAGAGGGTGATCACCGAGGTTCCCGCCAGCGATCTGAGGTCCGAGTTCGAGCTGGCCATGGCCAACTGCGCGCTGGGTGCCGAGGATCTCGACGTAGCCATTGCCCGCTACGAGCAGCTCCTGGACACGCACAGGCAGACCGACACCTCCGGGATCCTCGGCGACGGTTCGACGGGCGACAGCCAGTACCAGAGCGAACGCGAGCGCCTCGAGAGGATCAGGGCGGGTCTCGCCGAGCTCAAGCAGGAGGCCTACTCCAACGGGGCCTTCGACGTCGTCGCGAGGATAGAGGAGGAGGAGGCCGCCCTGCGCGCCATGTTCGTCAACATCAGCGCCATGGAGGCATCCCAGTCGCTCCCCGCCGGAGAGATGGACCCCCGTGCGATGAGTGCCGAGCTCAACCGGATGATATCCGACAGCCGCGCCGCGACGGACGCCCTAGCGCTGTCGATCGAGGAGACCACCCGCGTGGCCGAGGAGACCGGGACGGAGGCCGAGAGGCAGCAGCTCCAGTCGCTGGAGGGCGAGGTCCAGAGGATCAGGCTGTCCCTTCTCGACCTCGCGTCGAAGTTCGACGAAGGCATCTCCCAGGAGCACAACTGGGTGCAGGAGACGCAGTACGGCATCGCCATCGCGTATTTCATGGAACGGGAGCTCAAGAGGGATTCCCTGTCATATCTGGGCTCGTACTACCAGGAGCAGATCCAGGAGGCGTACGCCCGGGGCGACTCGGCTTCGGCGTCTTCGCTCATCTCCCAGCGTCAGAGGGAGACCACCGCCCTCCAGTCCCGCATCGATGCCTCTGCAGCCCATTGCGCTTCCCTGTTCGAGGAGTACATCGGCAACTTCCCCGAGAGCCGCTTCTCCGCCGACGTGCTCGTGAGGCTCGCCCAGCTCCAGTACGATCTGGACAACGCAGCCTACCTCGACAGGATCGCCCGGGCCACCCCCGAGACCGGATACGTGCTCGAGGACTATTCCCGCTCGGTCGATCTCTACGAGCGCGTTCTCACGATGTACCCCGGAAGCGACGTGGAGGACGTAGCCCTCTACTCTCTGGGCTACTGCCTGGACAAGATGGGCGATCCCAGGGGGGCGGTGTCGAGCTACAGAAGGCTCCTCGAAGAGCACCCCCAGAGCCAGCTCGCTCCCGAGACATGCGTCCGCACCGGCGACTTCTATTTCGATTCGTTCGACTTCGACAGCGCGCAGATCTACTACGAGAGGCTGCTCGAGTACCCGGCCGCCGATCCCGACATGTTCCAGCTCGGCATCTACAAGCTCGGATGGAACCACTATCTGCAGAGCCAGTACTTCCGCTCCGCAGCCGTGTTCGCATATCTGATCGAGGACAGCCAGCTCATGGACTCCCTCGGCATCTCGCGCAGGGGCGGCGCCATGATCGACGAGGCGATGGAGTACATGGCCCACGACTTCATGGAGCAGACGTCGCGTGCGCCGGTGCCCCTGGCGACCCGCTTCCTGGACTATTTCGGAAGGGATTCCGTGTCTTTCACGGTTCTCGGCTTCATGGGCGACCAGTACAGGGCGAGCGGGTACTGGAACGAGGCCATCGACTGCTATCAGGCCCTGCTGCAGAGGTTCCCCGGCTACAGGGAGGCCCCCTACTTCCAGGCGGGCATAGCAGCCTGCTACGAAGGGCTGGGCGATGCAGCCCTGGCCAACCAGGCCAGGGAGCAGCTGGTGGAGGACTACAGTCCCGGCGGCACGTGGGCGCTCGGGCTGGGCGACTCGCAGGCCGTGGCGGCCATCGACACCCTCAGGGAGATCTCGCTCGAACAGGCGATAGCCTACTATCACGGCCAGGCCGTCTCGGCCGCCGGCGATCCCGCGCTCCAGCGCGACAACTACCAGGCCCTGGCGGAGAGGGTGGAGTCGTACCTCGCGGGATACCCCGACAGCAGGCAGAACTACGACTTCAGATTCCTCCTGGGCGACTCCTACTATGCTCTCGGGAGGTTCGTAGAGGCGGGCGACACGTATCTCGCGCTCGCCAGGGACAGCTCCTCCGCGCAGAGGCGCGAGGACGCGACCATCAACGCATGCGGGTCCTACTTCTCGGCCTACACCGACGAGGCCGGGATGGACAGCGCATCGGTGAGGCAGAAGCAGATAGAGGCAACGAACTACTACATGACTCAGTTCCCGGCCGGCCAGTATGTGGACCAGTTCCTGTACGCGGCCGCGGCCAACTGCTACAACGCACGCGACTACGAAAACGCCAGGAGCGTCTATCTCTCGCTCTACAACAACTATCCGAACTCGCAGTACCTGGCCAGGTCGGCCAGGTTCATAGCGGCAGCCTACGAGGCCGAGCAGATGTACGCCCAGGCGGAGGAGTGGTACGGCCGCGCCTCCGACACCGCCGCCAGGACCGGCGAGGATCTGGGCGAGGACGTCGACCTGCTGGCCGCCACCGCGGCCTACAAGGACGCCGCGGCGCTGGCCGAGTCCGAGGACGTGCAGAGCCTGATACAGGCCGCACAGCGCTTCGAGGAGTCTGCCCAGGAGCACCCCGGTTCGGCCGTCGCGCCGACCGCCATGTACGACGCGGGCGAGACTTACGCCAGGGCCGGAGCCATCCAGGACGCGATAAGGGTCTTCGACGGGATCTCCACCCAGTATCCGCAGAGCGAACTGGCTCCGCAGGGCCTCCTGAGATCGGCATTCCTCGCCAGGGAGGCCGGCATGCTGATCGAGGCGGGCGACATCTACCGGAGGGCCGCCCAGCTGTATCCCGGCGCCCCCGACATGGAGAGCGCGATGTACAGCGCGGCCGTTTCCTACGAGGAGGCCGGCAGGATGGACCTGGCGACCATGGTCTACGACGACATGATCGTAGCCGGCGGAGCCGGCCCAGATGTGATGACCCAGGTCTACGGCAAGTACGGCGAATACGAGTACGAGTCGGGCGATTACGCAACGGCCAGGCAGATGTTCAGCAGCTCGATCCAGGTCTACGACCAGTACAGGGAGGGCGACGCCTACTATCCCGCCATGTCGGCCTTCTACCTCGGCGAGATGGCCTACCTCGACTACGACGCGGTCATGACCACCGTCGAGACCGCCCAGACCAAGACCCAGCTCATGCAGGCCACGGAGTCCTGGTATGCCAAGGCGCTCAACTACTTCACTGACGTCTGGTTCATGGCCTCCTGCGTCAGGGCCGGCGAACTCTACGAGGACTATGCCAACGAGATCGGGTACATGCAGCCTCCCGCCGGGCTCGACGACACCGGGATACAGGCCTTCTACGACCAGCTCATGCCCGTGATGGAGAGCTACATCCAGAAGGCCCTGCAGGTGTACCAGACCGCAGTGGAGAAGGCCGTGAGCTCGAGCATCGACAACGAATGGGTGACGAAGGCGGCAGATCATCTCGAACTGCTCGCACCAGGCACCGCAGCCGCCCTCGGCCTGCCGGGATACGCGCCCCTTCCTCCTCCTCCAGACACCACGGCGCCCCAGGATTCCACGGCGGCTCCGGATTCGACGGGTGCAGGGGAGCCCCAGCCGCTCTCCTGCCTGCCGGCGCAGCCCGGATGCCTCGCGGGGGTCTCCTGATGCCGGCCATGCGCGCCGGTCTCGCCATGCTGGCCCTGCTGGCCATCCCGTCGGTGCGCCCGGCGTCTGCGCAGGATGCCCATCTCGAAGAGGGCAGGCTCATCCTCGAGGAGATCACCATCCAGGGCGAACTGCGGACTCCGCAGGCGATGTTCCTCATCCTGAAGAGCACTCCGAGCCTCAGCAACGTGCTCCTGGACAGGAGCTTCATCTCTGATGTGATCAGGCCGGTGTATCCCGGTGCCTTCGCGGACGAGCCCACGTTCGGCGCCAGCCAGAGGATCGCCAACCTGCCATGGTATCTCAGATACGGAGCCGTCGCCGCATTCGGCGGGCTCTCCGCCCTTCAGTATTCGGAAGGTGATGACGAGGAGGGCCTCGTGTTCGGCGTGATCGCCGGGCTGGGTCTGGCCGGAAATCTAGTCCTAGATCTGGTCGGCATGTAGTGTAGACCAGGTCGCCCAGAGAGGAGACCGTTGATGCCTCGTTCCCTCTTGACTGTGCTCATGACAGTGCTCTGCCTCTCGAGCGGCACGGTGCTCGCGCAGACCGCGACCGTTCCGGACAGCGCTGCCGTAGACTCCACCGCAGTATCGGACTCGACGGCGGCAGACTCCGCGGCGGTCGAACCCATAGCCGATCCTGATACGGCCGGCATCGCTATAGCCGATACCACGGCCGCGGCCGACTCCACTGCGTCAGAGGCCGAGGCCGCCTCACCCGGACTCATCTCCGAGATAGCGAAGTTCTTCCGCGAAGGCGGCTTCGCAATGTGGCCGATCCTGCTGTTCCTCGCGGCGGGGCTGGCGATCATGGTCGAGAGGGCGGTCTTCCTCTTCTTCAAGGCCAACATCAAGCCCGAGGAGTTCATGGCCCGCATAGCCGACCTCATCCGCAAGGGCAGCATCGAGGGTGCCATAGCTGCATCCGCCGAGGAGGACGCACCCCTGGCCAGGATAATCGAGTCGGCCCTGCGCAACTACAGGGGCACCGAGCGGGACATCCAGAACGCCGTCGACGAGATGGCCCTCGCCGAACTGCCCAGGATCAGCGCCCGTACGGGCTACCTCGCGATGCTCGCCAACGTTTCCACGATGGTGGGTCTGCTCGGCACGATCTTCGGACTGATCCAGGCGTTCGCCGCCGTCTCGGCGGCGGACCCGGAGGCCAAGGGCCGCATCCTCGCCAGCGGCATCGCCATGGCCATGAACACGACGGCGTTCGGCCTCATCGTGGCCATTCCGCAGCTCATCGTGCACTCCTTCCTCACCTCCAAGGCGGACGGCCTGGTGGATGACATCGACCGCTACTCGGTCATGGTCATCAACATGCTCGCACAGGCCCGGAAGGAAGGCTGATGGCAAAGGCGGCTAGCGGCAGGAGCAGAAAGGTCCATCATTCGGAGGCGCTCGACCTGCTCCCTGTCATGAACCTCTTCTGCTGCATCATCCCGTTCCTGCTCCTGAGCGCGTCCTTCCTCGAGGTCACCATCATCCAGATGGCCCAGACCGAGGGGATCGGGGCGGCCGGGGCAGGCGCAGTGGCCAACCTGGCCAGGTCCGAGGAGGACAGGCTCCAGCCGAAGGTCATCCTCACAGACGAGGAGATGTTCATCGGCACCGTGGCCGGCACCGCCCACGTATGCTACTCCTTCACCCAGAACGTCGACGGAGTGGACATGCTCACGTACGACTTCGACTCCCTGACCACGAAGGCCACGGAGGTGCACCGCCTGCTCTCCGAGGCCTACCCGCAGATAGAGTTCCACAAGGTGACGATCCTCACCGTAGAGGAGACCAGGTACGACAACATCGTGGCCTCGATAGACGCCTGTGCCGAAGCCGGCTTCGACCAGCCCGGCCTCCAGGTGGCCCCGACCGCCTCGGTCGAGCAGGCCACCGACGCCGCGATGGGGAGGTGAGGAGGAAATGAGCACTCCCACCAAGAGGCACGTTCCGCTCCTGATCGGCTACAACAAGACCAAGGCCAACGTCAGGGGCAAGAAGAAGGTCGAGGTGCAGCTCACCTCGATGATCGACATGTTCACGATCCTGGTCGTCTTCCTGCTGGAAGCCTACAGCGCCGACGGACAGATCGTGACCCTCAGCGACGCCCTGACCCTTCCGAAATCCACCATCGAGACTCCCGTCAAGCTGAGGCTGGAGATCCAGGTGACGAACAGCGTCATAGTGGTGGACGGCGATCCCATCGTGTCCGTCGACGAGAACCTCCTGTCCACCGGCAACTCGATCCCGGCCGTGGTCACCAGGCTCCGCGACCACCTGGAATACAGCCGGCAGCTCAGGGGTACTGTCACCGAGGAGGACACGCAGATAAACATCCAGGGCGACGTCGCGGTCCCGGCCATCCTCCTCCAGCGGGTGATGTCCAGCTGTTCGGAAGCGGGATACGCGACGCAGAACCTGGAGGTCATCAAGATGCAGGAGGGAGGCGGTACTGAGAATGGCTGAGGGTACGGCCCCCGAGAAGAAGGTCCTGGCGATAGCCGTCCTCAGGGACGGGAAGGTCGTCAACAAGCTCATCCCCGAGAGGGTGCAGATCAGGCTCGGCTCCGGGTTCAACAACAACATCGCGATCGAGCACCCGGGCATCCCCGAGAGCTTCGTGTTCATCATGCCTGGGCCCGACAGGGACACCTGGGTGCTGAGGCTCTCGGAGACCATGACCGCGCTGATCACGTCCTCCGACGGCACCAGGCTGGACTTCGCCGACCTCAAGGACCTCGGGATCTTCCCCAGGGACGACCAGGGCTTCTATCTCCTGAACGTGAAGCACGGTGACCAGGGACAGGTCAACATCGGCCCGTATGCCGTCCATTTCGGGTTCATCGCCCCTCCGGAGCGCAGGGAGCCCGAGAAGCCCGCGCCGAAGGCCGAGAGGGCGGCGGCCGAGCAGGCCCCCGTCAAGGACGATCCCAGGGTCCTCAAGATCTCGGTCGAGGCTCACGGAGCCCCCCGGAGGGACGTCTACCCCAATGCGGGCATAATGACCGTGGGCGAGGCCGACTACAACACCGTGTCCGTGCGCAATGCCGGGCTGCCCAGGATCCACACCCTGATGGAGCCGCAGGGCGGCAGGTACGTCCTGCGCCTGATCCCGCAGATCAAGGGCGGGGTCGAGGTGAAGGGCAGCATCATCCCCTTCTCCACTCTCATCGAGCGCAACCTCATGCGCCAGGAGAAGCCGGGCGACCCCTGGATCTGGGTGATGGACAAGAACGTGTCCGGCGTGATAAGCATCGCCGGCACGGAGGTCTTCTTCGGCTTCGCCGAACCTCCGAAGGAGGTCGTCCCCAAGGCCCCTCCGAAGCCCGCGGCGATCGAGAAGAAGCCTGCTGCTCCCTCGAAGTACTCGTGGGAGGTGTTCGGCGCCCGCCCCCATGACGCCATAGCCTTCAAGGGCCAGGGGGCCGAGAAGAACCGTCTCCAACTCGTCATGGGATTCGTCCTGTTCTTCTCCCTCATCGGCGGTGCGGTGTTCGACCGCCTCGTGGTCGTCACACAGGAGAGCAAGCAGGACATCCTGCGCAGGGCGCCGACCGCGAGGGTGGCCAGCCTGGCCAACCCGCCCCAGACCCAGATCGAGGGCATCGGCGAGGAGATCATCTCCGAGTCCGACATCGGCGAGCAGGTCGGAACCGTGGGCGGACCCGGCGGGGGTGCGCCCGGCGGGGGAGGCCCCGGCCCGGCCGGAGTGGCTGCCGGAGCGGCAGCGGGGCAGAGCGTCCTGCAGAACATCGGCTTCGCGGCATACGGCACCCAGGGGGCCGGCGGCGGGTCCGGATTCATAGGCGACCTGCAGTCGGCCGCATCGTCGGGCCTCGGCCTGGCCTCAGGCCAGTCCGGGCAGGCCCTGATAGCCGGAGCGGGCGGAGGCGGATCGGGCGGCCTCACCGGGCTGGTCCCCGCCGGCGGCGGAGTCGTCCAGACCGCCGAAACGGTCTCCCAGAGCGATATCGAAGCGGTCCACAGGGCCGCCCAGGTGAGCTTCTCGGCCACGGGAAGCGGCGAGGCTCTCGATCTCGGACAGAGGAACATGACCGACATCAGGGGCCGCATCAACGTCATCAAGATGAGGATACAGACCGCCTACGAGAGCCTGCTCCGCACGAATCCCATGGCAGGCGGCAACATCTACATCAACTTCTCGATCACACCGTCGGGATCCGTGACCGGCGTCAGCGTCAGCGCCCCGGGAGACCTGGCCTCCCTCCAGCCGACCATCCAGTCCGCCGTGGCCGGCCTGAACTTCGGACCCGCCGAAGGGCAGACCTCGAATCTCGACATATCGGTGCCCTTCAACCTGGTGCCTCCGGAATAGAAAGGGTGGAGCCGTGAAGTACTCCGTCATCCTTCTCGTGATCGCCGCCCTGGCTGCCGCGCAGCAGGCTCCGATAGCGATGTGCGAGCTGCGCCCGGCGCTCGAGGAGATCAGGAATGCCATCGCAGTCTCCTACGAGGACCTGCTGACCATCGAACCCGGCGCCACCGGCACCGTGACGGTATCGTTCACGATCGCCCCGGGTGGTGCCCTGACCGAGGTTTCCATCACCAGCGACCCCGGCCTGGAATCCGTGGCCCGGGCGGCCGATGAAGCCATGCAGGGCCTCGACTACGGCCCGGGTCTCCTCGAGGAACCCATCAGCATCACGGTGCCGTACAACTGCATCCCGCCCTCTGAGAACTGACGGCCTGCAAGGGCAGCTGGACGGCCCGGCCCCGTGCCGGGCCGTCCGTTCTTCGATCCGGTCCGGCAGTGCCAATCTGACCACGGAGGGCGCCGCTTGCCGGTCGATGGAGTCGACCTCGGGCGTGCCGCCATCTGCAGCATAAAGCGGCGCAACATGATGCCTTTGCCCTGCCGGCATGCCGGAATCTGGCATGCCGTTTGCTTATTAGCGGTACGAAGTCCCCGGATAGTTGGTCAGGAACACTCTGGCGAAAGGAGCCGAGAAGCATGTCGAGCACCAAGGTGCGTCCCATGTTCGACAGGGTCCTCGTGAAGCGCGAGGAGCCGCAGGAAATCCTCAAGGGCGGGATCGTCCTCCCCGATACGGCCAAGGAGAAGCCTCTCGAGGGCACCGTGATCGCAGTGGGAGCGGGCAGGCGCAACGAGGACGGGGACGCCTTCCTGGCCCCGGTGGTCAAGGCTGGCGACCGCGTCCTCATCGGCAAGTATTCCGGCACGGAAGTGAAGATCGACGGCGAGGAGTACGTGATCGTCCGCGAGGATGACATCCTGGCCGTAATCGAAGCATAGGAGGACAGAAGATGGCAGCCAAGCAGCTCAAGTACGACCAGGAAGCCAGGCAGGCCATCCTCGCCGGCGTGGAGAAGCTGTCCCGCGCGGTGAAGGTCACGCTGGGCCCCAAGGGCAGGAACGTAGTCCTGGAGAAGAAGTGGGGATCCCCCTCGATCACGAAGGACGGCGTCACGGTCGCCAAGGAGATCGAGCTCCCCGACAAGTTCGAGAACATCGGCGCGCAGCTCATCCGTGAAGTCGCGAGCAAGACCAGCGACAACGCCGGTGACGGCACCACCACCGCCACCCTCCTTGCCGAATGCGTCTACCGCGAAGGCCTCAAGAACGTGACGGCCGGCGCGAACCCGATGGCTCTCAAGAGGGGCGTCGACAAGGCCGTGGAAACCGTCATCGCCGAGCTCAAGACGCTCTCGAAGGAGGTCAAGGGCCGCGAGGAGATCCGCCAGGTGGCCTCCATCTCCGCGAACAACGACGAAGAGATCGGCAACATAATCGCCGACGCGATGGAGAAGGTCGGCAAGGACGGCACCATCTCGGTCGAGGAGGCCAAGTCGATGGTGACCACTCTCGACGTCGTCGAGGGCATGCAGTTCGACCGCGGATACCTCAGCCCCTACTTCGTCACCGACGCCGAGGCCATGGAGTGCGTCCTCGAAGACGTCTTCATCCTCATCCACGAGAAGAAGATATCCAACATCAAGGACATCCTCCCGATCCTCGAGAAGATCGCCCAGCTCGGCAAGCCCCTCCTGATCATCGCCGAGGACGTCGAGGGCGAGGCCCTCGCCACCCTCGTCGTGAACAAGGTCCGCGGCATGCTGCACGTAGCCGCCGTGAAGGCCCCGGGCTACGGCGACCGTCGCAAGGCCATGCTCGAGGACATCGCCGTCCTGACCGGCGGCCGCGCCATCACCGAAGACCTGGGCATCAAGCTCGAGAACATCACCCTCCAGGACCTCGGCAAGGCCAAGCGCATTACGATCGACAAGGACAACACCACGATAGTCGAGGGCGCCGGCGCCACCGACTCCATCAAGGGCCGCGTCAACCAGATCCGCAAGCAGATCGAGGACACCACGTCCGACTACGATCGCGAGAAGCTCCAGGAGAGGCTTGCGAAGCTGGCGGGCGGCGTGGCCAGGGTGAACGTGGGCGCAGCCACCGAGACCGAGATGAAGGAGAAGAAGGCTCGCGTGGAGGATGCCCTCCACGCCACGCGTGCCGCAGTCGAGGAAGGCATCGTCCCCGGCGGCGGAGTCGCCCTCATCAGGTGCGAGGCCGCTCTCGACAAGATGAACCTCGAAGGCGACGAGAAGACGGGGGCGGACATCATCCGCCGCTGCCTGAACGAGCCCCTGCGCCAGCTCGTGGTGAACGCAGGGCTCGAGGGCGCCATAGTCGTCGAGAAGGTGAGGTCCCTCGGCGGCAGCATGGGCCTCAACGTCCAGACGAACGAGTACGTGGACATGTTCGAAGCCGGCATCGTCGATCCCACGATGGTCACCAGGACCGCCCTGCAGAACGCCTCGAGCATCGCAGGCCTCCTGATCACCACCGAGTGCCTCGTCACCGAGATCCCCGAGCCCGAGAAGGCTCCCGCCCCCGGCGGCGGCGGCATGGGGGACATGTACTAGAGATGACGGCATCCGGCTTCCGGCGTCAGGCGTCCGGCAGGACAGATCCGGACTGACGGGACGCGGGAGAAACCGGCAGGTTCGTCGAGTGGAGGCCCGGGGCGCGAGTCCCGGGCCTCCCGTCTTTCTTGACCGCTTTCGGATTCCGGTCCCGGCCCGGATCCGGGGTGTCGACGGGGACGGACCCGGGACCCACACTCCGTGCCGGCGGCTATATTAGCGGACACATCATCCGGAAGGTCGGAATGTCCACGATCACCATGGAATGCAGCGGAATCGGGTTCGCACAGGTAGAGTCGGCCAGGGCCGGCGTCATGGCCGCGCTGGGTCCCCGGGCCCGCGAAGCGGTAGCGGCGTCGAGAGCCGCCATAGAGTCGGCGCTATCGGATGTGCGCCCAACCTACGGGGTCAACACCGGCTTCGGCAGGATGGCCTCCACCGTGATAGACGGCGATTCGCTCGCGGAGCTCCAGCGCAACCTCCTCCTGAGCCATGCTTGCGGTACGGGCCCGTTCGTGCCTCCCGACATCGTGCGGGTGGCCATGATCCTGCGGGCGGCATCGCTGGCCCGGGGAAGGTCCGGCATACGGCAGGAGACCCTCGACTGCCTGCTGTCGGTCTACAATGCCGGGATCATCCCCGCCGTCCCCTCCAGGGGTTCGCTGGGAGCCTCGGGAGACCTGGCCCCGCTCGCCCACATGTGCCTGCCGCTGATCGGAGAGGGAGAGGTGCTCGGCGAGGGGGAGGGCACCATTCCGGGCGCATCCGCCCTGGCCGGCGCCGGTATCGCCCCGGTGGTCCTCCAGGCCAAGGAGGGCCTTGCCCTCATCAATGGCACCCCCTTCCTGACCGCATACGCCGCCTGCGCTCTCCTCGACCTGGCCTCGCTGGCCGACGCCGCGGACATGGCGGCGGCGATGACGGCGGAGGTCCTTCTCGCGACCACATCGGCATTCGACGAGGAGCTGGTCGCCCTGAGGCCCCACCCGGGAGCGGCTGCATCGGCCGCGAATCTCCGGGCCGCCCTGGCCGGCAGTTCCATCGTCGAGTCCCACAGGGACTGCCCCCGGGTGCAGGATGCCTATTCCATCCGCTGCACCCCGCAGATCCACGGAGCCTCCCGCGACGCCGCCGCCTTCGCGGCGGGCACGGTGGCGGTCGAGATGGCGTCGGTGACGGACAATCCTCTGATGATGCCGGACGGATCCTTCAGGAGCTGCGGCAACTTCCACGGCCAGCCGGTCGCCCTTGCGGCCGACCTGCTGTGCATGGCCGCCTCCGAGCTGGGCTCGGTGTCGGAGAGGCGCATCGAGAGGCTCCTGAATCCCGACCTGAGCGGGCTGCCGGCCTTCCTGGCCGCGCGTCCGGGCCTCGATTCTGGCCTGATGATCGCCCAGTACACGGCGGCTGCCCTCGCCAGCGAGAACAAGATCCTGAGCCATCCCGCCTGCGTCGACAGCATCCCCGTCAGCGGAGCGCAGGAGGATCACGTCTCGATGGGCTCGATCTCGTCCCGGAAGGCCATGGAGGTCGTGACGAACGTCCGCTACATCGTCGCCACCGAGCTGTACTGCGCCTTCAGGGCCTACTCCATGCTGGGCAGGACCGGGCCCGGCCGCGGCACGGCCGCGGCATTCGACGCACTGTCGGCCGTCATCGACGGAGACGTGAGGGACAGGCGGTTCGACCCGGAGATCAGGGCCGTCGACAGGCTCGTCGCGTCGGGCGCCTTCGGCCGGATCCTCTCGGACTGCGGCGGCATCCCCTTCAGGAGCCTGCTGGAGGGGTAGAGGCGGGAGGTCGGAGGCAAGGGAGAGCCGGCGGCCGGTTGCGAGGGGTCTGCGGACGGGGCGATCCTGCCGCGCGGAGGCCGCGTCCCGTGGAGATGGTTAAAGGGGTTAAAAGCGTTCTGTGAAGTGCCGGGTCATTCCACGAAGTGGAACACCCTCGTGTGATCCAGGATCCAGGAGGCGAGGCGGTCGTCGGCCCAGCCCTCGCCCATCATCGACAGGGCGGAGGCCAGGTCGGCCCCGGTCAGCCTGAGCCTGCTGCCCGGGATGTCCACGCAGATGCCCATGACGGGCCATCCCGCCAGGATGCTGTCGACCACCGTGAACACGACTCCGCCATACCTCTTCAGCAGGGTGTCGCCCTCGGCCAGCGATCCCTCCATGCCTATCACGATGGCCGTATCCAGGATCGCCGCCGAGTCGGCCGGCACGCCCACGAGCCTCAGGTCGTCTATGATGTCGCCGTGCGCCGTCCCCGCAAGGCAGGGGACCAGCGCCACGAGCAGGCATGCGGGCGCACAGCGGCAGTTCATCGTGAGGAACAGATAACACCTGCGGAACGTCCTGAAAAGCCTTGACCGCGGGCCTCCGCACCGACACCTTCCCGGCATGGATATGCTCATCGCGGTACTGGCTCTGCTCCAGCAGACGGGCGACCGCATCCCCGGTGATCTGCTGCTGCTCGACTCCGGCATGGCCGGGCTCTTCGACGCATACCTCGAGGCCGTGCCCGAGTGCCCGGCGCGCGGGGACACCCCCGTCAGGTTCTGGCTGCTCGACCTCGCGGGATCCCGCGCATCGGCCGGCCTCCGCAACGCCGTACGCCTCGTCAGGAGAACCCGCGACAGCGATTTACGATCCGCTCTCAAGAGTTATCTTTGGACCTGTTCGGCCTACCTCGACTCGTTCTCGGACGTGAGGGAGATGTACCGCGCCCCCGCACCACCGGATTCCGCGGGAGCCACGGAGGCCGAGGACGGGCTCTTCGAAAGAGACGAAGCCTGGCTCGAAGCCGGGTCCGCACTTTTCGCGCTTCTCGCGGAAGAGGGATGGAGATGAACAGAGACGAGTCGACCGAGAGGGTGAAGCTGGGCCACGCCGAGATGCTGAAGGGCGGCGTGATAATGGACGTCGTCACCCCCGAGCACGCCCGGATCGCCCAGGAGGCGGGGGCGGTGGCCGTCATGGCGCTCGAGAGGGTCCCCGCGGACATCAGGGCGGCCGGGGGCGTCGCGAGGATGTCCGATCCCGACGTCATCAGGCGCATCCAGGAGACGGTGACGATCCCGGTCATGGCCAAGTGCAGGATCGGCCACTTCGTGGAGGCCCAGGTGCTGGAGGCGCTGGAGATCGACTTCATAGACGAATCCGAGGTCCTGACCCCCGCCGACGAGAAGAACCACATCGAGAAGCGGGCCTTCAGGGTCCCCTTCGTCTGCGGCGCCACCGACCTCGGAGAGGCGCTCCGGCGCATCGGCGAGGGCGCCGCGATGATACGGACCAAGGGCGAGGCCGGCACGGGCAACATCGTCGAGGCCGTCCGGCATGCGAGGGCCGTCACTTCCGAGATCAGGCGCATCACCACCCTGGGCGCAGAGGAGCTCATGAGCACGGCCAAGGTGATGGGGGCGCCCTATGACCTGGTCTGCTGGGTGAAGGAGAACGGAAGGCTCCCGGTGGTCAACTTCGCCGCCGGAGGAGTGGCCACTCCGGCCGATGCCGCACTGATGATGCAGCTCGGGATGGACGGCGTCTTCGTGGGCAGCGGCATCTTCAAGAGCTCCGACCCCGCTCGCAGGGCTTCCGCCATCGTCAAGGCAGTCAGCCAGTACGGGAATGCGGCGCTCATAGCCGAGGTCTCCGCGGGCCTCGGCGAGGCGATGCCGGGGATTTCCGTGTCCGACATGCCCGAGGCCGACAGGATGGCCCGCAGGGGCTGGTGAAATGGGTCCCGTCGGCGTCCTGGCACTCCAGGGCGGCGTCCGCGAACACATCGAGATGCTGCGGCGGATCGGAGCGGATGTCCGGGAAGTCAGGCTGCCCGGCGACCTCCGCGGTCTCTCGCGGCTCGTGCTGCCCGGCGGCGAGTCGACCGCCCTCATCCGTCTCCTGGACATCTGGGGCATGATCGGACCCCTGAAGGACCTCGTCGGTGACGGCGTCCCCGTCTGGGGGACCTGCGCGGGGGCGGTGCTGCTCTCCGCGGAGGTCGCCGAACGCGATCACGAGGTCGACCAGCCTTCTCTCGGGCTCGCCAGGGTCCGCGCCGTGAGGAACGCCTTCGGGAGGCAGGTCCACTCCTTCCAGCAGGATCTCGATATCGCCGGGCTGGGAAGGCCCTTCCCGGGCGTGTTCATAAGGGCGCCCCTGCTCGAACCCCTTTCCTCCGGGGTCGAGGTGCTCTGCTCGCTGAAGGAGGGCCCCGTCCTCCTCAGGGACGGCCGGGTCTGGCTCTCCTCCTTCCATCCCGAGCTGACTGCCGACGATGCGGTCCACCGCCTGTTCCTGGAATCCCGGGATGAGTAGCTGGACAGGCGACGAATCCTGCATCGACTGCTTCCGGAGGGGGCTCTCCTCCTTCATGGCCGCAGGCGGGCTGGGCGGGGACGAGCATGCGGCCCTTCTCGAAGGCTACATGGAAGACATCGAATGGCGCATCAGGGCCCATGAGCCGCCACCCCTTGCAGGCGCCGGGGCGTACCGCGACCTGAGGGCAAGGCTGGCCGGGGCCGACATCTTCTCGGGCCTCAAGACGGCCGTAACGGACGCGCTCGTGGAGATGCTCCCCCGGCTGCGGGAGAGGGCCTCGCGAGGGGGGGACCCCCTGATGGAGGCGCTCGCCATGTCGACCTGGGGCAACCTCCTGGACGTGGCACAGGGAACCCCCCTCCCGGGATCGGCCGAGATACTGGGTCTGATGGATGGCCCTCTCGCGCTGGACGGGCGCAGGCCCTTCCTCGATGCCCTGGGCGGCAGCGGAAGGCTGCTCGTTCTGGGCGACAACGCCGGCGAAACTGTGCTGGACCGCCTCTTCCTCGAGTATCTGCCACCCGGTGTTGGCGTCACATATGCCGTGAGGCCCGGCCCGGTGATGAACGACGCGATCCTGTCGGACGCAGAGAGGGCGGGCATCGGCAGATTCGCGGTACTGATCGACACCGGCCTCGACGCGCCCACCGTAGACCCGTCCCGCATGGGCACGGCGCTCGGAAAGGCCTGGGCGGCGGCCGACGCGATCCTCGCCAAGGGGCAGGGGAACCTCGAGGGCATGGCGGGCTGCGGAGACGGAAGGGTGTACCATTCCTTCGTGGTGAAGTGCGGAGTCATTTCCAGGCTCACCGGGCTCGCGGCGGGCAGCGCCGTGTTCGCGGCCCGCGGGAGCCTGATCGGGGGTGAGGATCCTTGCCCATCTACGAGTATCTCTGTCGCAGCTGCAACCTGATCTTCCAGTTCTTCGTGAGGTCGCCGGGCGGAGCCGGTCCGGCCTGCCCGAAGTGCGGCGCGAAGGGGCTCGAGCGCGTGATGAGCTCGTTTGCGACCGTGAGGGGCACCTCTTCGAGATCCTCCGGGGATGACGGTATACCGGCCGATCTCGCCGGCCTCGACGAGAGCGATCCGCGCGCGATGGCGAGGGCGATCCGCCGCATGGCGGACGAGATGGGCGAGAGCCTCGGCCCGGAGCTGGACGAGGCCATCACCAGGCTCGAAGCCGGCGAGGACCCCGGACAGGTGGAGAGGGAGCTGGAGGACGCGGGCCTCTCCGAGGACGATGACTCCGGGCCGCAGCACCCCGTGCCTCCCGCGAGGGATCCCGGGCTCTACGACGCCTGACCGTCGCAGACGACACCGGGAGGGAACATGCCCAGGCTCTACAGGGCCGACACGCCTTCCGGGGCCGTTCTGAGGATCTGCGTGACCGACGTCAGGACCGATGCCGATCTGACCGTCTTCTTCACCGATGTCCCGTCGGACGGCGAGTGGCTGGACAGGAGCAATGAGGGGCTGCTCCCGCAGCCCCCCCGGTGCATTTCCCGGTCATCTAGCCGAAGAACCCGGCGACAGCCGAGGCGACCTCCTCCTGCTGCCCCGGCGTGATCTCCGGGAACATGGGAAGGGTGATGTTCCGCGAGCTGTTGAACTCCGACACCGGGAAGTCGCCCTCCCCGTATCCCAGATCGGCGTAGGCCTCCTGCAGGTGCAGCGGGTACGGGTAGTGGAGCCCGGATCCGATCCCCTTCGATGCGAGGTGCTCGCCCAGCTCCTTCCTGGCTTCCGTGTGGATGGCGTAGAGGTGCCAGGAATGGACGACACCCTCCTCGGCCGGCGGCAGTTCCACGGGGCATCCCGCAAGCAGTTCTCCGTACCTGGCGGCTGCCTCCGCGCGCCTTCGGTTCCAGTCCGGCAGGTACCGGAGCTTCACGCCCAGCACAGCCCCCTGGATGGCCTCCATCCTGTAGTTGTGGCCGATCTGGGAGTAGAAGTACTTGCGGCTCGATCCGTGGTCGCGGAAGGAGCGGAGCCTCTCCGCCATCTCTCCGGATCGGGTCGTCACGGCGCCGCCTTCGCCCCAGGCACCGAGGTTCTTGCCGGGATAGAAGCTGAATGCCGCGGCAGAGCCGAACGAACCCGTCATCCTGCCGCCCCTCGAGGCCCCGTGCGACTGGCAGGCGTCCTCGAAGAGCAGGAGGCCGAACCTGTCAGCGATGCTCTCGAACTCGGCAAGTTCTGCCGGGCGCCCGTACAGGTCCACCGGGAGGATGGCCGACACGGCCGCGCCGGAACGCGGATCGACCGACCTCCCGCCTCGCGAGTTCTCCTCCAGGAAGGCCTCGACCGCTCGCGGCGAGAGGTTCCACGTACCCCTGTCCACGTCGGCGAAGACCGGTACGAGGCCGGCCATGACCACGCCCTCGGCGGTTGCCGTGAACGTGTTGGGCGGCAGGATCACCCCGCTGCCGCGGGGGAGGCCGGAAACGGCGAGCATCGCATGCACGGCGTCCGTCCCGCTGGACATGCCGACGCAGTGATCGATCCCGCAGAAGGCGGCGAAGTCCTCCTCGAAGGCCCTGACCTTCGGCCCGAGGATGTAGGCCGTGTTCTCGAAGACCTCTGTCAGTCCCGCCGTTATCTCGGCGCCGATCGCCGCGTACTGCTGCTTGAGGTCGAGGAAGGGTACCGGCATCTCTTCTCCCGTGCCTAGAGCCCGCGCATCGGTCTCCGCGTCTCCCAGGCGGTCATGAGCCTCCTCCTGGCCAGGCACCTCCAGGCCAGGGAGAAGAACATGGGGCTCTCGGGGTAGTTCCCGAGGTCCATGGCGACATGCAGCAGGAAGCCCGCCGCAATCCCGAGCAGCGCATGGTCGGACAGCCAGAGGCCGAGACCTGCGCACAGCATGATGAGTTCCACGGAATGCAGGACGGGGAACGTCCAGTAGTCGGGGATGCGCCTCCTGAAGCCGTACCTGTTGCCCAGATCCTCCTCGTTGTGCAGGAGCCCGCGCAGAAGAGCCCGTGGGTCTGAGGGCATGCCGGATTTCAGATAGAGCTCGGCGTGGTCGATGTCCATGAGGCTGCCGGACAGGAAGATGGACATCCCCATGACCGGCGATCCCGCCAGGGCGGCTGCCGCTCCCGCGGCGCCGGAGGCGACGATGTGCACCGCCGCTCTCATCCTGCGGCCGGTCTTCCCGTCATTTCACGAGGATGTAGTTGCGGTACTCGCCGAGCTTCACGCCGAGAATCCGCTCGATGGCGCTCAGGAACCTAGTCGACGGCCTGAGGTGCCTGTGGCCGGGGGGCGCGGAGGGATCGCGGTAATCCTCGGCCCTCCAGTTCTTGGAGGCGATCCTCCCGGCCATCACCGAAGGGTGCGTGCCTCTGAACGGCGCGACCTTGTCGAGCGGGCCGTAGTCCCAGGGTCTGGAAGGCTCGGGATGCCTCCTGTCCACCCAGTCCCTGCCGTGGTGGAGGCTGTCGAGGGCGATGGTCTTGCGCCTCATCACATCGGGATGGCGCACCCAGCCGTAGTGGTAGACGAAGGCCCCGGTGTCGGCCACCCGCATCTTGAGGCCGTCCCTGCGGAAGCTCTGGGCGCTCTTCCAGCTCCTGATGGACGGCAGGTTGCGGATCATCCTTATCTCGCGGCTGTACCAGTTGTGCGCCCTCTGGACCCTCGTGTAGTCACCCCAGAAGTGGTTGTAGTGGAACAGGAGGCCATCCACGTCACCCCGCCCGTCGTATCTGGCCAGGGTGTCGAGTATCCGGGGATAGTCCCGCTCGTGGAGGACCTCGTCCGCCTGGAGGTAGAGGCACCAGGGCGACCTGCACTCGTCGAGCGCGATGTTGGTCTGATCGGCGTTGGTGGCGCCGTGCACGTAGCGGGAGGGATCCCACACCGACCGGACGATCCTTATCCTGGGATCCCCGATCCCTTCGATGAGGGCCTCGGTTTCGTCGCTGCAGTCGCCGAGGTTGACGATGAACTCGCTCACGAGCGGGAGGGCGGACCTGATGGCCTCCCCGAGAGGATAATCCAGCCTGACGGCATCCCTGGCGAAGGTGAAACCGGATATCTCCGGCGTGGCGGCCATGCCCTGCTCCCGTCGCTTCGTTGCGGCCCGGCCCCCGCCCGGGTATTGTCCGGGCTGGAACGGAGGTTTCTTGGGACTTTCAGTCGCGATTATAGCACTGGACGAGGAGAACGACCTTCCGGGGTGCCTGGCCTCCGTGGGCTTCGCCGACGAGGTGGTCCTGGTCGATTCCGGAAGCGCCGACGCCACTCCCGAGATCGCCCGCGAGGCCGGCGCCAGGGTGCTGCGGCACCCGTTCACCGGCTTCTCGGAGCAGAAGCAGTACGCCTGCGACTCGACCACGGGTGACTGGATACTCGTCCTCGATGCCGACGAGAGGGCCGGCTCAGGCCTCCGCGAGGCGGTCTCCCTTGCGATGGCCTCGGGGTCGGCGGACGCATACAGGATAGCCCGCAGAACGGTATACATGGGCCGGGTGCTCAGGTTCGGCCCCTGGGGCGGCGACCGCCCGCTGAGGCTCTTCAGGCGCGGGTGCGCCAGGTTCGGCTCCGAATCCGTCCACGAGAGCCTGAGGGCGGACTCACCCGCCCCCGTCCTTCGCGGATGCCATCTCGAGCACCGGCCCTACCGCGACTTCCGCGAGCACATGGAGAAGATGGCCCGCTACGCCTCGCTCTGGGCCGCACAGGAGGTTGCCGCGGGCAGGCGGGCCTCCGGGCTCGACGTGCTGCTGCGCCCCCAGTGGAGGCTTTTCAGGGGGGTCTTCCTGCAGCTCGGTCTGCTCGACGGCGTTCCCGGCCTGGCGGCCTCGTTCAGCTCGGCCGTCTATGCCTACTGGAAGTACATGGCCCTTTTCGAGATCACCAGGATGGGCGGCAGGTCCGCCGGACCCGGCGGCAGCCGGGGATAGGAGGTCGACGTGCATCGTCCCGCTGCTCTACCAGCCACACTCGTCCAGTTGTCCCTCGGTCTGCTCCTCCTGCCCTCCTGCGGCGGTTCGGACCCCACCGGCCCCGGGCCCGACCCGCAGCCCGGCGGCGGGTTCGTCGTCGATCACCTCTGCACCGACATCTCGGAGATACCGGGAGCATGGGTCGACTCGGCGCAGGCCGGCCTGTTCGTCCATTACGCACACACGTCCCACGGTTCGCAGCTCGTCACCGGGCTCGAACTCATCGAGGAGGAGCAGCCCGCCTTCGACGTCGAGACCGGATACTGCGAGCTGCCCGCGGCTCCGGGCGCACTCTGCATCTTCGACGGGCAGCTCGGCGAGACCTACATCACCCCCGACCTGTACTGGCAGGGGGAGGCCGCCCTCGACATGACCCGCGAGGTGCTGGATGCGGAGCCCTCCCTGAACGTGTCGATGTGGTCCTGGTGCACGCAGTGCGACTACTACTCCGAGGGCGAGGTGCAGGACTACCTGGATGCAATGGCCCTGCTGGAGTCCGAGTATCCCGGGGTGACCTTCGTCTACATGACCGGGAACGCTCAGGCGGAAGGAGCCGAGGGCTACAACCGCAGCCTCCGGAACCAGCAGATAAGGGATTTCTGCGAGGCGAACGACTGCGTCCTCTTCGACTTCGAGGACCTGGACAGCTGGTGGTTCGATCCCTCCGACCAGCAGTGGGAGCAGGCCACCGCCACCTTCGAAGGCCACACCTTCCCCGTCGAGCACCCCGAGTTCGAGGGCGACGAGGCTGGCCACACCACTTTCGAGAGCTGCGTCCAGAAGGGCTGCGCAGTCTGGTGGCTCGCGGCGAGGCTTGCGGGATGGGAGGGCTGATCAGGCCATGGAGCGCGGCTGGAACCGGCGCATGAATCCCCGTGGCATCGGCATCCCCCTCGTGCTGGCCGCCGTTCTCGTGCCCGCGTGCACTCCCGAGGCCTGCACCAGCTTCGTCGAGTACGCCTCTGGCGGGGCGTGGTACGGGATGAACTTCGACTGGTACCCCGACCAGGAGATCCTTTTCAGGATAGAGACGGACATGGAGGGCGGCAGGGTCTTCACGATGGCCTTCATCGACGCGGGGGACACCCTCTCGACCGCGGGCATGACCGCGGACGGCAGGTTCTCGACCCTCCAGGTGACCGACGCGGAATGGACGGGCCCCGATCCCGACGAGGGAACACCGATGATCTACTGGCCCTTCTACGCGCTGATCTACCGAGGCGCCTCGATGGACGACGTCGCGGACATGGTCGCGATCGACACGTACTCGCAGTACGACGACCCGCCCCTGCACGTGATCACTGCCGACGCATCCGGGCGCGCGATGATCATCGAGGTCGGCGCGGACGGCAACGACATCCTTGAGCGCGGCGGCAGGCCGTTCATGGCCATGACCAACTTCCACTCCTGCTCCTGGGCCGGCAGGGACCCCGCCCTCATCGAGGGCTGCGGGGCGGACAGGTACAGAAGCGCGCTCCGCGCGCTGAAGGACCGCCTCGGCGCCATGTCGCCGGAGGCCGGGATGGCCGTTCTCGAGGCCGCGGAGAACCTCAGCCCGGACTTCCCCACGAGGGCGTCGATGGTGTTCGACGCGACCCGGGCCAGGGTCTACATCGCGGTTTCAGGCGAGTTCGAGGACGTGCGCGTCCTCGACATCGCCACCGGGCTGCTCGAGTCCTGGCCGGACGGCGGAGGGGACCCGCTCCTGATCGGCGAACAGGGCATCACCGCCTCGGAGATCCTCTCAGGGGACTGACGTCTCCCTGTCCACCCCGTCGAGACTGCCGACGGCGAAGGGTTCCCCGGAACCCGGGACGAACAGGCTCCATTCCACTCCCGCCGCTTTCGGCAGGCCGAAGTGGAGGAGCGCACCGTCCTGGCACGTGGTGCCGCTTCCGCCGCTGACCTGCCTGATCCTGGCAACGCCTTCCTGCGTGATCTCGACGGTGCATCCGATGCCGGACGCGTTCACGCCCGCGGGTGGATCGACCCTCACCAGGAGCCAGTGGCCCCCCCGGGTGACGTTCCTGAAGAGCCTCATGCCGCTGCCCGACCCCACGGCCAGGTCGAGCCTGCCGTCCCTGTCGAAATCCGCGGACGCAGCCCCCCAGCCGTTCATGACCCTCGTGCCGGAGAGCAGGGTCACGTCGCGGAACGATCCGTCCTGCTCCTGGACGTAGAGGAAGCTCCTGCGGCCCTCGTACACGGAGGTGATGTAGAGGTCGAGCAGCCCGTCGTCGTTCCAGTCGCCCCAGACCGGCACCGAGTGCGTCTCCTCGTAGACTATCCCCCTGGCGGCCCTCTCGTCCCCGAACGCTTCGCCGTCGTTCACCAGCAGCTCGCTCCTGTCCGACAGGTCGATGTACCTGGGATGGGCCAGGTTGGCGCTGAAGAGATCCCAGTCGCCGTCGTTGTCGAAGTCGGCCCAGGCGCTGCCGATGGTGTGCCCCCACCAGCCGTCCTTGTCGTGCCCTGCCACCCCGGCCTCGAGGGCAGCCGGGGAGGCGAGACCCTCCGTGTTCTCCCAGAGCAGGTTCTCCTGGAGGCGGTAGTCCGACACGAAGACATCCACGTCACCGTCGCGGTCGTAGTCGCAGGGGCTGACTCCCCTGCCGCACAGGTCTGCGTCACCGAAGGGGATCATCCCGGTTTCGTCCGTGGCCTCCGAAAAGCCGTCGGGGCCGCCGAGGAGGAACCTGTCCGGCGAGCCCTCCCCGAGAGTGCCGGGCTTCTCGTAGCAGGCGAAATACACGTCCAGAAAGCCATCGGCGTTCCAGTCGAGCAGGCCGACGCCCTCCACCGGGTACGGATATGGGATCACGCCCATCGCGCAGCCGGGATCGCGGAAGACTCCCGAATCGTTGACGAACACCCGCGGAGCAGATCCGGAACAGGCCAGGTCGGCGTCTCCGTCGGAGTCGAGATCCCCTGCGACCCAATCCGACCCGGGCAGCGAGTCGAGCCCCAGGAGGGTGGTGACGTCGCTGAAGCCTTCTCCTCCGTCGTTGCGGTACAGCCTGCCGCCGGCCATCAGGTCCTCCCAGCCGTCGCCGTCGATGTCCGCCCAGGCCATGCGCCCGGCCGGGACGGGGAGGGAGTCGGAGAGCATCCATGTCACATCCTCGAAGACCGGTCCTCCGTAGGCCTCCATGGTCCGCGCCGAATCGAGCCAGGCAGGGCCCCACGACTCCTCGAGCTCGCGGATCGAACGCGAAGCCCAGCGGTCGATGGTGTCCCCCAGTTCTGCGGAGCGGAGGAAGGCCGCGGGGGCGTCGAAGAGGTTTAGGCGCTCCCTCAGCCTGCCCTCCAGCCACCACACCGCCGCGAGGGTATGGTGGTCGTCGGGGCCGAAGAAGCCCGGGTCGTCGAGATAGGGCAGGATCGCTGCCGAAGCCTCCGCCGGTCGACCCAGCTCCATCAGGGCCCAGGCCCTCCGGAACGAGAGGTCCGCCCCGACGGCGGGCATCGTCAGCGCCCTCTCCCTCTCCCGCAGACCGGCCATGGTCCAGCTCCCGGAACCGAGCGCCGCGAAGCCCCGGTCGGCATATGCCAGCGCCTCCTGCCACGACGAGTCGCGGTCGATCGAAAGAGAAGCACCTGTGAGGAAGGGCAGGGGATCGTCGGGACAGTCGGCGATCCAGAAGTCCACCTCGCCGCGCCATCCCGCCGAATCGGCCGTGCCGAGAAGAGCGGAAACCCGGTATTGCCAGGCCCGGGAGCGCCAGGTCGCGTCGGCCCAGCCCCACTCGTCGATGAAGGCGGCAAGCACGGCGGCTCTTGCGGAGTCGTCCTCCCACACCGGGGCCTGGGCATCCCAGAACAGCCCGCAGAGGATATCGGCGACCTCCGGCGATCCGGGCCACCTCCGGCAGGCCTCGGCGGCCGTTCTGTCGGAGAGATCCGGGTCGCCCAGCATGGAGGTCAGGCTGAAGAGCGCGGCGGCTTCGGAGGCTGTCGAGGGAGGTCCGGCCGACTCCAGTTCGCGCATGGCCGACTCCGCCGGCATCGTCGGGGGATCCTCGCTCCACTCGCTGGCTACGGCCGTCCAGAGGCGGAACAGGGAGCCCGGGGAGCCCGAAGCCTCGTGCACCAGGGTGAAGAGGTGGGCGGCCATCGCGTACTCGCCTGCAGCCAGATAAACCTCGGCCGCGAGCGAGTCGTCCGGGGCGAGCTCCATCGCCTCATCGAAATGCCTCAGGGCCAGTTCCTCTTCGAAACCGGCCGCCAGGAACGCCAGAACCAGGGGGATGGTCATGTCACCTCCGCCGGCCGGGCTGGTTCGCCCGGGCCCGTGGTACGATACTCTGCCGGAGGAGGACGTGGCATGAGGCAGAACGGGATCGTGAAGGAAACGCGGGACAGTGACGGGACGGCGCTCGTGGCCCTGATGGGGGCCGACGGATGCGCATCGTGCTCGTCGAAGGGCGGATGCGGGATCTTCTGCTCCGCCGCCGGGGGGTCGAAGGAGGCCTGGGTGGCGAATCCAGTGCAGGCCGCCCGGGGTGACCGCGTGGAGGTCGAGCTGGCCCCTGCCGCCTCGCTCGCCCTCTCGGGGGCGCTGTTCATCGTGCCGGTGGTCGTGCTGGTGGTTTCACTCGCCCTGCTGCCGTCCGGAGCCTCGTCCTCGCGCACCGCGGTGCATGCCCTGGCCGGGCTGGTGCTCGGCGTGGCCTCCGGCGTCCTCGCGTCCAGGCTCGTCTCGAGGCGGAGGGGCTTCGATCTGAAGATAGTTTCGGTGATCGGCAGCGGACCCGCGGCCTGAGCCGCGGCACACGTCCGGAAGGAGAGTCGTCGGGATGAAGAAGCTCGCCGAATTCGCCGTCGCGGAACTCGCGGCATCAGGAGCCGACTACGGCGACGTCCGCGTCGAGGACCGCGCCCTTGAGCGGATCGCCTTCAGGAACAGGCGCCTGGAGGAGGCCGCGACATCCTCGGGCGAAGGCGTCGGCGTCAGGGCGATAATCGGCGGCTGCTGGGGCTTCGCCTCGGCCACCGGCCTCGGCAGGGATTCGGTCGCCATGGCCGTCGAGAGGGCGGTCAGGATAGCCCGCAGCGGGGCGGGGCGCACCGGCTCCCCCGTGAGGCTCGCGCCCCAGGCGCCGGTACAGGGCTCGTATTCGTCGCCGTGCGTCGAGGATCCCTTCGGGATCGACACGTCCGAGAAGATCGGCCTCCTCGAGCAGTGCTCGTGCATCCTGAACGCCGACCCGGCGATCAGCACGACGTACGCCGAGCTGTACTCCGAGCGGATCGACAGGGTCTTCGCGAACACCGACGGCACGCTCGTGGACTCGCACCTCGTCCACACCCAGCCGTTCCTCCTCGCCTACGCGGTGAAGGACGGCGACGCCCAGAACAGATCGCTCCAGACC
The DNA here is from genome assembly GCA_030373045.1 of Candidatus Fermentibacter sp. Classification (NCBI taxonomy): domain Bacteria; kingdom Pseudomonadati; phylum Candidatus Fermentibacterota; class Candidatus Fermentibacteria; order Candidatus Fermentibacterales; family Candidatus Fermentibacteraceae; genus Candidatus Fermentibacter; species Candidatus Fermentibacter sp. The sequence continues at coordinate 63,520 of JAUCPW010000029.1, read as the reverse complement.
GGTGCCAGGGCTGCCGGCTGGGAGTGGATCAGGGAGAACGACCTCCCCGCGGCATCGGAGCGCATCAGGGACCAGGCCGTGGAGAAGGTGATGGCGTCCGAAGGCCCGTCCGGCGTGATGGACCTCGTGCTCGACGGCATCAACCTGAGCCTCACGATGCACGAGTCGGTCGGCCATGCCACCGAGAGCGACAGGGCTCTGGGCTGGGAGGCCAACATGGCCGGGCGCACATTCGTCGGCCTGGGCGACCAGGGCAGCCTGAAGTACGGGTCCGAGATCGTCAACTTCACGGCCGACAACACTATGCCGATCGGGCTCGCCTCCTGGGGCTGGGACGACGACGGCACCCCGTGCCAGAAGTGGCACACCATCAGGGACGGCGTCTTCCAGGAATTCGGCACGGTGCGCGAGACGGCGCTGCTCGTGGGCAGGAGCGCCAGCCGCGGCTGCTGCCGCGCGCAGGACTTCGGCTATTTCCCGATCAACAGGCAGCCCAACTTCTACCTCGAGCCCTCCGAGACGCCGATGACCCCGGAGGAGCTGATCGCGGGCGTCAGGCACGGCATCCTGATCGAGGGCAGGGGCTCCTTCAGCATCGACCAGAACAGGGTGAACTTCCAGTTCGGGGGCGACTTCTTCCGCGAGATCCGCGACGGGAAGCCCGGAAGGCCTCTCAAGAAGGTGCTGTACGGCTCCCGCACCACCGAGTTCTGGGGCTCCTGCGACGGCATCGCCGATGCCAGGTTCTTTCAGCCCATGGGGCTCCTGACCTGCGGGAAGGGCGAGCCCATGCAGGGGGCGAGGATGACGCACGGGGCCAGTCCGGCCAGGTTCCGCGGAGTGACCGTCGGGGGAGGGGTGAGATGACTCGCGAGGAGATGCTCGACTTCGTGCAGCAGGTCCTGGGGGCGGTCTCCGTCGGGCATTCGGTGGCCGAGCTCGACGAGGAGAGGGTCGCCCTGGTCAGGTTCGGCCGCAATTCCGTGACGCAGAACATGGACACCTTCAGGCGGGAGCTGAGGCTCTGGGTCGGCGACGGCTCGAGGAAGGCCGAGTACCGCACCCACAGGATAGATGCAGGAGCCATACCGGAAGTCGTGCGCACGGCCGAGCAGAAGCTCCGGATGTCCTCGCCGGACCCGGAGTACGTGCCCCCGGCCGACGAAGGTCAGATCTATCCCCTCGTCGACGCATGGGACGAGGAGACAGGCAGGGTCGAACCGGGTCCCAGGATGGACGCGGCCTCGGCCGCCGTCGAGGCGTCCGGTGCAGCCGGGACCGAGGCTGCCGGTACGTCGCGGATGGAGTCGAGCAGGATCGCGCTGGCCACCAGCACCGGCAACCTCTGCTTCCACGAGGCCACCGAAGGGGCCTTCCAGATCACCGTGCAGGCCGGCAGCGGATCGAGCTACAGGTCGGTCTCGTCGAAGGCCTGGCGCGACATCCCGGTTCGCAGCACGATCGACGAGGTCATCGCCGAGGCGAAGGCCTCCCGCGATCCTTCACCATCGGAGCCGGGCTCGATCGACGTCGTCCTCGAGCCGCAGGCGGTGGCCGACCTGGTGCCCTACATGCTGATGTCCCTCGACGCCCGCACCACCGACGAGGGGATCACCGTCTTCGGCGACATGGAGGGGAAGCGGGTGGCTTCCGAGGAGTTCACTCTCGAGAGCGACCTCCACGGGGAGGTTCCAGGCAGGCCCTTCGACGGAGACGGACTGGCCACGGAGGACCAGGTCTGGATCGATTCCGGGATACTCAGGACGATGATGTGCGACAGGTTCTGGGCGGAGAAGTCGGGCAGGCCGGCAGTGGTCAACCCCGGCTGCTTCGGGGTCAGGGGCGCGCACGGCACCGCTTCCGAGCTGGCCGCGCAGAGCGGCAGGTGCCTCCGGATCAGGCGCCTGTGGTACATCCGCTACGTCGACCAGAAGTCGCTGATCCTCACGGGTATGACTCGAGACGGCGTGTTCCTGTGCGAGAACGGTTCCGCCAGGCCGGTGGAGGACTTCAGGTGGAACTGGAGGCCGCTCGACCTGCTGTCACGCATCGAGGCGCTCGGCACCCCGGAGAGGAAGGGCTTCATGGTCGTCCCGCCGATGCTCTTGCGCGGCGTCCCCGTCTGACGGCGCTCTGGGGGGCGGTCCGGATGGGCGGGGGCTACCAGAGGAAGCGGAGGCCGGCGAATGTCTCGCCCTCGAGGCTCCTGAAGGGCTGCGTGTCCCTCGGGTAGTGCGTGAGGTGCAGCTCGAAGGCCTCGTCTCCATCGCCCGGGGCGAACCGTGCGTAAGTCTCCAGCCTGTGCCTCGAAGACGCGGCCCCGTCCTCGTGGAAGAAGAACTCCGGCCTGTACCTGACGCCTCCGGTCCACGAGCGCCAGGCCCCCAGGGGCATCTCGGCCTCTCCCTGGATCGACCAGTCGAAGTCGTGCCCCTTCTGGAATCCGTCGCCCCGCGGGCGGTAGACCCCTGCGGAGAGCCAGCCCGAGGGCATCCCGCCCGAGGGCAGGAAGACGGGATCCCCGAACCTCGGAAGCGGGAGGGCGTCGAGCACGACACCCGCCTTCACGTTGTTCATGTACTCGGAGAGCGTGTCGGACATGTCGATGTTGTGGAAGCACTCGTGGTCCGTGTAGAGCCTTGCCTCGCCCCATCCCGTGTCCCAGGCGAACTCGATCTTGATGTTCCAGTGCCCGCCGTAGATGTTGAACTTCATGTCGGGGTTGTTCCAGCTCTCGCCCATGTATGTGTCGACCTCGAGGCCCAGACGGGTCGAGAACCTGCCAGCCGTGAGGGGAGTGACGGACGCCGCGATCTCTGAGAAGACGTAGTGGGCTATGTCGGATTCGAAGAACTTGAAGACCCCGAGCCTGCCGTCGGAGGACATGGGGAACTCCACGGAGGACTGGAGAGAGAGCAGGACGAGGGGGAGGGCTGTCATTCCCCGGCTGCGTCCAGGAACGAGAGGAGGTCGCGCGGGCCCTCGAGGGAGTCGAGGGACGGGAGCGCCCCGGAGAGCGCCCTGACGAACGCCGCCTCAGGGATTGCACCCTCCAGGTAAAGTTTCTCGTTCACCACAGTCCTGGGCACGCCCTGGACTCCGTACAGCCTCGAAAGATCGGGGAATTCGCCGGCCTCGACTATGTCGGCCCTGACCCCGGGGCATGCTGCAGCGAGCCTGGCGGCGGTCACGGCTGCGCGCGGGCAGTGCGGGCAGGTGGGCGTCACGAAGACGCGGATCACGAGGTCCCTGTCCAGCGCAGCCAGGAAGTCCGATGTCGCGGGCTCGATCACGGGCTTGTCCGAGCCGGCGTCGGTGATGATGGACAGCAGGGTCGAGAACTCGTATCCGGAGGGGGTTCCGTAGAGCCTGACGCGGTTGTGCGTGCCGTCGGAAACGATGATGGCAGGCACCCCCTCGATGGAGTCCGATTCCCGCTGCACGGTGTCGGTGAGGGCATTCAGCTTCTCGAGCGAGATCCTCGGCGACAGACCGGCCAGCTCGGCCAGGATCCGCTCGGTGTCGAGGCAGCCGCCGCAGTTGAGCCTCTGGGTGTAGAGTCTGACATGGACTTCCTTAGCCATGCCCGCGAGCAGGTCGCCCACCTGCCGCGCCTCGGAAGCCGAAAGAAGGCCCATCGCTATCCCTCCAGCCCCAGACGGTGCCATGCCGCAGCCGCGGCCCTGGCCCCGTCGGCGGCGGCCGTCACGACCTGCCTGAGCGGATTCGAGGTGACGTCGCCCGCGGCGAACACGTCGTCCCTCGTAGTGCAGACGATGTCCCTGGTCCATACCGTGCCGTCGTCGTTCAGGCGCACCAGGTTCCGGAACGGGTCGGTCGCCGGGGTCCTTCCCACGAAGATGAACACTCCGTCGACGGCGAGTTCGCTTCTTCCGCCGGGCGTATCGAGGACCACCGATTCGACCTCCCTTTCACCCCTGATCTCCAGGAGCCTGCTGCTCCACATGACCTCGACCGAGGAGGATGCCAGCAGGCGGTTCGCAAGGGCGGGCTCCGCCCTGAGGGCGTCCCTCCTGTGGACCAGGGTGATCCTGGATGCGAACGAAGTGAGGTGCAGGGCCTCCTTCACGGCGCTGTCGCCCCCGCCCACCACCAGGACGTGCCTGCCCCTGAACAGCGGGGCGTCGCACGTGGCGCAGTTGCTGACGCCGCGCCCGTAGAACCTGCTCTCGCCCGGGACTCCCAGCCTGGCTGGGGCGGCCCCGGTTGCGATGATCAGGGCCCTCGCGGTCACCGGTCCCGCGTCGGCCTCGATGCTCAGCCCGCCTTCGGGGCGCGCGGAGCACGAGACAACGCGTTCGGAAAGGAAGGTCGACCCGGAGGAGACCGCCTGGGCGCGCATCGCGTCCATCAGTTCCTGACCCGTCGTAGCGCCGGTACCCGGGTAGTTCTCGATATGATCCGTCATCACGGCCTGTCCGCCGGGCTGCCAGCCTTCGAGGACGACGTGCCCGAGTGCATACCTCGACAGGTAGAGCGCCGCGGAGATTCCGGCGGGGCCGCCCCCGGCCACTACTACGTCGAAGCTGCGGCCCTCCGCTCCCCGGGAGGGCGGCACGACCCCGATCGAGAATCCGGGTCCGGTCATCGCGGCTAGTTCGTCCCCGCGGCTATCGCCTGCAGCCCGGACAGGAGGGACGGCTTGTCGCGGAAGCCCACGAGCCGGTCTATCTCCTTGCCGGCCTTGAAAACGATCATGGTCGGCACCCCGCGGACGCCGAAGGAGGCGGCCTCGGCCTGGTTCTGGTCTATGTCCATCTCGTAGAAGTCCCACCCCGCAAGCTCTCCCGAGATCTGTTCGAGCACGGGGTGGAGCATGCGGCAGGGGCCGCACCAGGTGGCGCTGAAGTCGACGAGCACGAACCTGTCTGAAACCGCCGACACGACGGGGAGTTCCTTGCCGGATATCTTCCTGATGGCCATCTGCATCTCCCTTCGAGGCTGGCCCTGTTGAAATCTGGCATGCTCCACGATAAATGCCCCGGAAGCGCACGCGGTTCCCGTCCGGGTGGATCCGCGGGGTTTCGCATTCCTTGCGCCGGTGAGCATATTGATATCCCTGTGGGAGGTGCAAGATGAGCCTGGAATCCAGACTTGCGATAGAGGAGTTCGAGACGCTCGCCAAGGGGATCATACTGCGAGGCTACTACCGGCCCGGAGGCGAGTCGGGATCGAGCCTCAGGAAGTTCATGGCCATATCCAGGCCCGCTCTCTACCAGCTCGTGGACGATCCCGACAGGCTCGACGCCGATGCCCTGCTGTACGTCCTGATGAGGCTCCCCGACGGCATATGGTCGGTCAGGCAGATCACGGCGGTCAGGGAGACGGGAGGCGAGCTGGCCGGCGATTTCTCTCCGGTGGAGACGAGGGCCAGGCGCAGGCCGACCTTCCGCACGGGGCCGGATTCGTTCGTCACGTCGTTCCGGGGCGGGATGAGCGACATGATCGACTTCATCTCCGCCATAACATGCTTCCAGATCGAGGCCGACAAGATCAGGGCCAGGCATGCGGCCTACCTGGCCAAGCTCGCGGAGGATCCCGGTCACTTCTCCGTCTGGAACGCCATAGACGATCCCGCCGCCCCCGGCGCATCCGATTCCGACCCGGGGCACCTCTCCCTTCTCCACGAGATCTCCGTCGAATTCAGGTGCGGCTACGGTGCGGTGAAGGCCCTCGACGCCTCCCTGGGGGGGAGGCTGGTCGAAGTGGTCAGATCGATCGCCGCTTCGGGCACCAGGGATCTGAAGGTGGTCTTCTCGGACAGGTTCGGGCTGGTCGCGACCTACAGCAGAAAGGCCAAGAGCTGGACCTCGGAGCTGCTCTCGGCGATGCGGGAGGCCGGCCCGGAGGGCGGGAGCGTCCACATCGTGTCGAGCAACAGGCACAGCATAGTGAACTGCCTGTCCCCGTTCATCAGAAGGCACTGGGCCGACCTCGGCATGAGCGGCCCGGAGGACTATGCGGGGGCGAGGGAGGCGCTGGCCGATCCAGGGACCGCCTCGGCGAGGCTCGGGGAGGACGAGGCCTGCGGAATCCGCTCCATACCCGTGGCCCCCGACATGCCGTTCTGCCAGCTCGTCGACCTGGGCAGGCTGGATTACTCCGCTCTGGACGGCAGGCTCGCCGGCGCCGGCCGGGGGAGGGGCTTCCTCGTGAATGTCGACTACGCCTTCGGCGAGGAGGGCTTCTTCCTGTTCAACGAGATGCTCGAGATGATGGGCCGCAGCGTGCGCGGCGTGTACGTGATGGGCAAGGCGGGGACGCTCGTGGGTGGCAGGGGCGACATCATGCTGCCCTCGTACTTCGTCAAGCAGGGGTCCGGCGACGTGTACGACCTGGACAACCGCCTCGTCCCGGCCGACTTCGAGGGGACCGGCGGCCTGCGGGTCCACACTGGCGGCCCCATGCTGACCGTGTCGGGCACCTTCCTCCAGAACGAGGGCGTCCTGACCTACTTCAGGGACAACTGGAAGGCGCTGGGCGTCGAGATGGAGGGCATACCGTACGCAAGGGCGATCAGGCACGCCATTCTGAGAGAGAGGGTCGATCCGGGCATCAAGGTGGGGGTGGCCTACTACGCCTCCGACGCGCCCCTGTCGGGCGACCTCCTGTCGGTGCCGCTGGGAGGGTCCGGCGTGGCCCCGGCCTATGCGGCCAGCATAGCGATCCTCAGGAGCATACTCGGGGAGGCCGGGGCTACTTCACCTGCTTCTTGAGTATCATCACCGCACCGCCCAGGCAGTCGCCTATGGCCGCGACTATCCAGCCTTCCTTCTCCTTCTCCCTGATCATCCCGGCCACGTTGTCCTTCATCTTCCAGAAGAGCTGGATCACCTCGTGGGTCCACATGCCCCCGCCCCTTATCATGACGAGGACGCTCCCGCTGAAGACCTCTCCCAGGGTCGCCACGCACCAGCCGTCGGGCTCCATGTCGCGGATGACCTTCTCCAGCGTGCCCCTGCTCTTCCACGAGGCCGTGACGACTTTGTGCTCCATCGCATCCTCCAGCCCGGGTCGGATTCCGTCGATCCGGGAGATCAGGGCATCTGGCCCTCGACCACGTACAACTACACCTTCGACGTTGCCCATTCCCGGGTCGGATTACGTTCGATCCGGGACACGTATGATGACACTTCCGCAGCCATCCCCGCTCTGACGGCGCGCCCGCACCGGTCATCCCCTAGTAGGCGCCGCGCCTCGAGAGCGCTGCGGGGATCGTCAGGAGGAGTATCGACAGGTCGAGCCAGATCGACCAGTTGTCGACGTAGTAGAAATCCAGCTTCACCATCTCGTCGAATCCCAGCTGGCTCCTTCCGGAAACCTGCCAGATCCCGGTGATTCCCGGAACGGTCTGCAGCCTCTTGAGCTGCCTCTCGGTATAGGATGCCACCTCTTCGGGGAGCGGAGGCCGGGGTCCGACTAGGCTCATCTCGCCCTTCAGGACGTTGATGATCTGGGGCAGCTCGTCGAGGCTCCATCGCCTCAGGAAGGCGCCCGACCTGGTCACCCGCGGATCGCTCCTCATCTTGAAAAGGGGGCCCGAGGCCTCGTTGCGGTTCAAAAGCCCCGGCTTCATGGCATCGGCGCCCACCTTCATCGATCTGAACTTGATCATGCGGAAGGGCCTGTTCCTCCTCCCGAGGCGGGTCTGGACGTAGAAGACCGGCATCCCGTCGTCGAGCAGGATCAGAAGTGAGATCAGGATCCCCGGGATGAGCAGCAGCACCGCGGCGACGGATGCGAGGGCGATGTCCACGAGGCGTTTCGTGACCATCCTCGCACCGCTCAGGGGAGGCGCCACCGACTCGACCAGGGTGGTCCCGCCGAGGCTGGTGAATCGAGTGGTCAGGCTCACCATCGTGAACACGTCGGGGACCAGCATGTAGGGGACCCCGGCATGCTCGCACGCGCAGACCACGTCGGCCGTCTCCTCCCGGGAGATCGTGGTGTCGGCCACTATCAGCCTGCCGATCGCCTCGTCCTTCAGGAATGCCTCCAGGTCCTCCACGTGCTCGGCGTCGACCACGGGCGTGTCCGACCCACCCGAGGGCCTCACGAATCCGTGCAGGACGGCCGGGAAGGCGCCCCTCCCGCTCAGGTGCCTGGACAGCTCCCGGGCGAGGCCTCCGCATCCGTAGACGGCGGTTCTGCATGCGAGGCCGGACCTCAGGAACATCCTCCTGGCGAATTCGCGGAAGGAGTTGTGCCACAGCGTCAGGCACAGGGTCGCCGCGGGGAATGAGAAGAGGAGGACGGAGCGGGAGAAGTTGAGCTCCTTCACCGCGAAGCTCAGGGCGAATGTGATCACCACCGCAGTGAAGGTGGACTTCATGATGCCGGCGAGCTCGTCGATCTGGGCGAGCCCCCAGTTCTTCCTGTAGGCCCCGAAGGCCTGGAGGAGGATGACGGATACCAGCCCCATGAGTGCACCGGAGACCAGGTAGTGCATCGCGGAGAGCCGGAAGTCGCGGGAACGGCCGAAGGTCTGCTCGATGAAGCCGGCGAGCGCCTCGTGCCTCAGCCAGAACCCGAGCATGTAGACGCCTATCACCAGGACCATGTCGCCGGCTGCCATCAGCAGGGCGTTGATCCAATCCGGCCTTCTGTTCATCGAACTCCCGGGCGTCTTCCGGAAAGCGCCCCGTGATGGTCTGAATAGAATCTAAGCATGCTCGCGAGGTGCAGCAAAAGAGCTTTTCCGGGCCTCCCTGCGCTCTCGCGCCGGGAGACGTGCTCCATCAGGGCGCCCGGTACCAGCCAGACCTGCGAACCCGATTCCCAGGCCCTCCAGCAGAGGTCTACATCCTCGAAGTAGAGGAAGTAGCGTGGCGACATGAGCCCGAACCTCTCCCTGCCTGCCGCTGTGACCCACATGGCCGCCCCCACGATCCAGTCGACCGGCGACGGCCGGTCGACCGGAGGCGGGAGATGCCTGGCGGTGGCGGCCCTTCCGGCGGGAGTCGCGCCCCATGGCGTTCTCCGGGCGAGTATCGAGGCCGGGTCGGGGAAACTCCTGGCCGAATGCTGGATCAGGCCGTCCGGGGAAAGCAGGCGGGGGCCTGCTATCCCCACCCAGGGGTGCGAACCGCAGAATTCGGACAGGGTCGAGATGGACCCGGGCCTGGCGATGACGTCCGGGTTCAGGAGGAGCACGGGGCCGTGGCCGCAGAGGCCGGCCGCGATGCCGTTCGCCCTTGCGAGGCCGAGGTTCCTGTCCGATCCGACCGCCCTCACGCCCCGGAATCCGCGGGCGATGGCGAAGGACCCGTCCGACGAGGCGTTGTCGAACACCACTATCGCCCGCGGGGCATCGTCGCCGGTCAGGTCGAGGAGCGATCGGAGACAGAGCCCCAGGGTGCCGGAGCTGTTATACGTCGTGATGATGACCGATACTTCGGCTGGCATATCTCCCGGAGGATCGCGGGCGGGGCAAAAAAAAGGAAGGGAGGGGCGGTCACCCGCCCCTCCCGGGCAGCCGGTCTAGCGCTTCTTGCCCTTCTTGGGGCCCTTCTCGATGAGCTCCTTCAGGGTCTTGCCAGCCTTGAAGTGCGGTACCCTCTTAGCCGGATAGGTCTTCTTGGCGTGGGTCTTGGGATCGACACCAACCCTCTGGGCCCGGAGCTTGTTCGAGAAAGTCCCGAAGCCGACCAGGCTGATCTTGGCGTCGTCCGCCTTCAGAGTCTCCATGATTCCGCCGAGGAACGCGTCAACGGCACCACCAGCCTGCTTCTTGGTCAGGCCGGTCTTCCCCGCGACGTGCGCTACCAGATCCTTCTTGGTCATGAAGTCACCCCCTTTCCACGACCATAGTCCGAGTGTAGATCAACGAAAGCCCCGTGTCAAGCGTGCATCTCATGCGGGGAAGTCGATCTGTGCACCATCCCTGAGCACATTCGGCAAATATTCTAATGAAACAGCAAGTAAAAAGCACTTAACGGCATTCTGCCACGAAACCAGCCGTTGCAGTCCGATGGACATCCGCGGCTTCGATCGGCCGGGTCGCGGGCTCTGGAACGGGTCGTGGGGCGTGTCGGGACGGAGGAACGGCTAGAAGTTGGTGACGTGCTGCTCTATCTTGATGTCGGGGAGTTCGGTGATGTTGATCCTGAAGTAGAAGCCCGTGTCCGTGTCGGAGATCTGCCTCACGAAGAGCGCCTCCCAGCAGTGGAGGTCGCGCCTGAGCGTGTAGCTCTGGTTGATGAAGTCACCCTCCACCGCATCGTAGTAGGCCGTGTAGTCCACCGACCACGCCGGCGTCAGTTCGAGGGAAGCCGAGGCCCTGACCTTGCTCAGGTCGTCCGATCCGTCCATGCCCATCCGGTAGTGGTGGGAGAGGGTGAGCCGCCACGGGAGCCCGTCGAATGCTGCGGAGTCGGGGACGAGAGTCCTGTCGTTGCCCGCGAGCTGGAGGGATGTCGTGAACCCTAGATCGTCGAGTTCCCCGTCGTACATGTCCCAGGAGGCGTCGGCGCGGAAGCTGGCGATTGCCAGCGGGGTGAGCTCCAGCGACGCCGAGAGCGGCGAGAACCGCCTGCCCGTGCTGTCCGGATCGAGGTCGAGAGAGGTGGAGACGTCCAGCGAGGCTAGATCCAGCTTCTCGAGCTCCCCGCGGGCCTCCCTCTTGGCCGAGAGGCTCTGGAACAGCCCGAACTGGACCGTGCCTCCGCTGCCGGGCAGCGAGAGGTCGGAGAACGAGTAGAACCTGGATGCGGCGGAGTCCGACGGCTCGAAAGAGAGCCCGCCGTCAGCGCCCGTGATGTAGCTCGAAGGCTCCCAGCCCACGATCACCCTCGGGGTTATGGTATGTCTGAAGGCCGAGAAGCCCAGACCCCCCCCCTGGAATGTGCCGTACAGGTCGGTCGTGAAGCCCAGACTGCCTTCGCCCGCGCCCCACCACGGGAGGCTGCCCCCCTCCCTGTCCCTGTCGTAGACGGTGAACACTCCGCCTATCCTGGGCGTCACCGACAGGAACCCCAGGATCCTGTCCGAGGCCGACAGCTCGATGCCGGTACGGGAGCCGGAATGCGTCGTGCGCGAGTCCTCCCGCTTCGTGTCCATGGCGATGTAATGGCTCGACAGGCTCCAGTACAGGGAATGCCAGGGCTTCCTCTCCGCAGGATCGGAGGGAGCCCGGAACAGCGGGGTGGAGGAAATGCCGATCCTCAGGTCGGGGAGGCTCTGGACGGATTCGGTCTCGTCGGGGATGCTGTCCGGGTTGTTGTCGAGGTAGGCGGTGCGGTCGAGGGTGGCCTGCACCGAGGCTATCCCGAAGGTCCGCGAGATGCTCGCCCACGACCTCACCTCGCTGGTCATCCTGTCCTCGACGTCGGGTTCGGTGTCGTGGAGGTAGGACCTGTCGCTGATGAACTCGCCCCTGAGGCGGGCGGCAGTCCCGTCAGGGAAGTCGTGCAGGTGTTCGCCGAAGAACCTCCACCTGTCGAGGTGGTTCTCGAACTCGCGCCGCCATTCCATCTCGACCGAACCCTCGTGCACGTATCTGAGGCGGTGCCTCTCCCTCGCCGAGACAGAGAACCTGGACCTGTCGAGGATGTCGCCCTGGAAGAGCAGGTCGGTGTAGTCCGACAGGGCGAGGTAGTATCCGAGCCCCCTCAGGAACCGTCCGTCGCGCGAGGTCTGACCGAACCTGGGGATGGTGAAGCCCGACTGCCTCCCAGTCCTGATGGGGAAGACCATGTACGGGAAGTAGAAGACTGGCGTGTCGGCCACGTAGAGGTAGATGGGGCGGGCTATGGCCCTCTCGTTCTGGAAGACCTTCATGGCGGGGGATCTGAAGTAGTAGTCGGAGGTGTCGGCGTCGCAGGTGGTGAACCTGGCGTCGGTGATGTTGAACTCGCGCCTGCCGACCTGGATGATCGAGGAGCCCGAATAGAAGCCGAACTCGTATCGGGAATCCGCCTCCTCTATCATCCCGCGCCGCGCGGTCATGTCGTAGAGCATCCTGCTGCCCCTGATGGACTCTCCGGCGTCGAACAGCTCCGGCGACCCCGATGCCTCTATGAGGTCGAGCTCAGACCTGTAGCGCACCGTGTCGGCCTCCAGGTTCATGTCCCTGTAGTCGACGCGGGATGCGCCCACGAGAACGAGATCCCCCGTGGACGGGCGGAAGCAGATGGAGTCTGCGGAGTAGGCGATGATCTCGAGAGTGGTGGCCGTTGAGTCGGCCGTGCTGTCGGAGAGAACCATGGCGAGGGCGAGCGCGAGCGGGTTCAAGAGGCCGAATCTCTGGCCATGAGGGCCGCGCCGAGCGCTCCCGCATCGGACGATCCCGGCAGGATTGCGACTCTCCACGGGTGTCTCGTGCGCCGCCCGAACTCCTCGCGTGCCGAGGGCAGGAAGAGGCCGGCGGTGTTCGAGAGGCCTCCCGCCAGGTAGAACCCTTCCGGGCTCAGGCAATTGGCCAGGCCGGCCAGGCCGGTGCCGACCCAGCGGCCGAACGTCGCGAAGGCCTCCGATGCCCTGGCGTCTCCGTCCGCGGCCAGCGCGGCGATCTCGCGCGGATCGGGGCCCCCGGCTCCGCCGTCGCTCCCGGTGAAGTACCTGATGAGCGCCTCCCGGCCTGCATAGCGCTCCCAGCAGCCCGTCGAACCGCAGGGGCAGGCCAGCCCGAGGGCATCCACCGGCATGTGCCCGAACTCCCCGGCGTATCCGGTGCCGTAGAGTATCCTTCCCGAGTCTATGATCGTGCCACCGATGCCGGTGCCCAGCGTCACGAGGACCTGCAGACCCCTGGAGGGCACGAATCCCGAGCCCACGGCCCCGTACGCGAATGCGTTGCAGTCGTTGTCGACGACCACCCGCGCCCCCGTGAGGGCACCCATGCGGGACGCCACGTCCAGGTCCTCCCATCCCCTCAGGTTGGGGGAGAACTCGAGCCACCCCCTCGACCTGTCCACCAGGCCGGCGATCCCTATACCCACGGAGGCGGGTTCGGGGTCCGCCCCGAGGATGGTCGAAGACAGCTCGGCGAGCAGCCTACCGGGGCCTTCCGAAGGTCTGGTCTCGAGCACGGCGAGCCGCCTGAAACCGGTGCCGCCGGAGAAGGACCCGACTATGGTCGTCGTCCCCCCGATGTCGGCCCCCCAGAACGCCCTACTCGACACTGACGATCTCGCCGTCGCTGACCATCACGAGAGGAAGGGAGACCCTGGAGACGGTCCTGGCGCCGATGGTGCAGATCCCGCTCGCGCCCCGGATCGACCCCCCCTCGGACAGGGCCCGCTCGAACCCGCCCCTGTCGTCCGCTCCCGCCGACGAGGCATCCAGCAGAACCGAGGCGGCATCGTACCCCTGGGCGGCGAGTATGGACGGATCGTTCCCGTATCTCCTCCTGAAGTGGAAGACGAAGCTCGAAGTCGGGGGATAGGTCGATCCCGCGCCGAAGGAGCAGGTGAACACGGCTCCCTCCATGTACTCCCCGCCGAGCCGGAGCACGGCCTCGTTGTCCAGACCGGAAGTGCCGAGGATCACGGCGTCGAGCGAGTAGTAGCGGAGCTGCGGTGCTATCTGGACTGCCTCGTATGCGGTCACGGGGATGAAGATGCCGTCGGGCCGGGAGGCTCTGATGGAAGAGATCTGCGATCTGAAATCGGTGTCGTCTGTCGCGAAGGCCTCCGTCCTGACCACCTGCGCCCCCATGCTCTCGACGGTGGCCGCGAACTGCTCGGACTGGGTGACCGAGGAGCTCGTATAGCTGTGCAGTATCGCGAGCCTCTCGCAGCCCGCCCTCCTCACCGCGTACTCGGCCACGGTGACGGCCTCCTCTGCGCCGGAGGGGACGAGCCTGTGCACATAGTCGCCTATTTCGTCGATATCCGCGGAAGTCGCTGCCGGCGCGAGGATGGGCAGGCCGTAGTCCTGCGCGAAGGGGGCGAATTCCTCCGTCTCGCCGCTGGTCAGGGGTCCGATCACTGCAAGGCAGGCTTCGTCCCTTCCGAGGTCGGTGGCGATCGAGGACAGCCGGCCGCCGTCGCCGCCCGTGTCCAGCACTACTAGCTCGGGAACATCCGGTGAGAGGTCCGCGGCCCTCTCGAACCTCAGCCTCACCCCGGCCTCGACCTGCGCGGCGTAGGAGGCCCCGTCACCGGTGACGGGCAGTACGAGGGCGATGTAGCCCTCCTCCGGCCGGCTGATCTGGATGCCGCCGCCCCAGCGCTCCCTGAAGCCGGGATACAGGCGGTCGAGTTCGGCCGCGGTCATCGAGGCCCTCGCAGCCTCGCCGGACGCGGCGTATCTCTCCGACAGCGCGAGCAGGACGTAGGGCTCGCACCAGTCGTCCGACCTGAGGGCGGCGAGCTGCTCGGGCGTGAGGCCATCGAGCACTTCGAAGAGAAGGGCCGATGCTTCGTCGGCTTCTCCCGACGGAAGGTCTTCCGGGTCCAGCGCGGAAAGGGCGTCCGCGGCCCGCGACCAGCGGCCGGATGACGAGAGCACCCGGGCCACCAGCATCAACGCCGAGGCCCGTGTTCGCGACCTCGATTCGACAGCCACGCTGTCGGCCGAAGCAAGGGCCTCGTCGGTCCTGCCCATGCCGAGCCACGCCTCCGCCCGCCCGAGGCGCCACTCCTGCAAGGAGGGATTCCCGGATCCCTTGCCGATGGCCTCGGTGTAGAGGTCGGCCGCACGCGCCCACTGGCCCGACTCGAGGCATGCCTCCGCCTGTTCAGCCTGCGCCGATCCGTCACCTGCATCCGTGGTCCTGCAGGACATCGACGTGAAAGCGGCGGCGAGGGCCGTCAGTGCGAGGGTGCGGCGCCAGCAGGACATCTCGTGACCTCCAGTTCGTTGTCTTCGTGACTGCGAATATGCCCCTGACGCGGCTCCCGGTGCAACGAAAGGGCCCGCCTCGCGGCGGGCCCCAACACGTCGGACCGGGTCCGGGCCTCAGTTGCCCTGGGCGGGCTGGCCCTCGACCGGGATCAGGCTGTCTATCGGAGTCTCCATGTTCTCGAGCATCCACTGTGCATCGTCGGTCAGCTCGGACGCCGGGAAGCGCTCGATCATGTCGGAGAAGGCGGTTCTGGCACTCTCGTAGTCCCTGAGGTACTCGCTGTAGGTGAAGCCGACGAGGAAGGCGGCCTGATAGGCGGTGGAATCCTCGGGGAACCTCTCGAGGAAGAGCTTGAAGTACGTGATGGCGGTTTCGGGGTTGGATTCCATCATGCTCTGCGCTAGCATCATCAGGGAGTCGGCAGGGACGTCGGGGCCGGGGAGGAAGGCCTCTTCGTTGATGGAGACGGCGTACCTCTCTCTGAGTCCGGGCAGGAGCTGGTCACGGTAGTAGGTGTTGACCATCGAGGGCTTCAGCGTGTTGATGATGGACTCGCGGACCTCCTCGAGGGGCCTCGCGCCCTCCTCGACCTTTTCCGCGACCCTGAGGACGACGGTGCCGAGGTCGGTGTCGAACGGGCCGACGATGTCGCCGGCCGAAGCCGCGAACAGGGCCGCGGTCATCTCCTCCTGGGCGCCGAGATACGGCATGGGGGAGTCGGCTGTGATCCAGCCCATGTCTCCTCCGAGGGAGGCGGTGGGAGCGTGCTCGCTCGTCCTGACGGCGACGCTGTCGAAGGGCTGGCCGGCTTCTATCTCTGCGAGGGCTGCGTCTATCGTCGCGGGCGATGCGGCGAGGATCATGTATGCATGGACCTGGGCGCTGCGGAAGTAGATGTCGCCGGTGTGCTGCTCGTAGTAGGCGATGATCTCGGAGTCGGGCACGACGACGCTGTTCACTACGTTGTTCTCGTAGAAGACCTGGATCAGGGCGCGCTGCCTGGTGAGCTCCACCTGCTGCATGGCCAGCTCCACCTGGGCCTGCACGAAGGAATCGCTCTCTAGGCCAGCCTCCTCGGCGGCCTGCAGGAGGAGTTCGCGCTCGACGAGATGATCGAGGAGAACCCTCTGGCCCTCGGGGGTCTCGAAGCTGGCCCGCTGGTACGGCGGGATGAGGTCCAGTTCCTGCCTGAGGGTCTGCATGGTTATCTCGACGTCACCAACCGTGGCGAGGACCACGGTCGAGTCGGATTCGACGGTGTTGACACCGGGCGTGCCGCATCCGGCCGTCATGGCCACAAGGAACGCCGAAACGACGACAAGCTCCTTCATTCTGTTCCTCCGTCGGCTCTGGCTTCGAGTGTTCCCTGCTCCGCCGGCAGGTCGTATACTATGAATCCGCGCGCAAGCTCCTCGAGTGCAGTCTCGACCGGCTTGTCAGGCTTCGCACCCTCGATCAGGGGCGGGGAGCCGGCCTTGAGGTGTCTGACCCGCTTGGAGGCCGCCAGGGACAGCAGATACTGGTTCTCGCTGGCGGCGGCCTGTTCCTCGATCTGGAAGAAACTCCTCATCATACTCCGTACGTTCCTTCTGCACGGCAGGGCCGCGCTGGGCGGCCCTGCCGTGCGCTCAGCGGGATAATGGCTCTATTGGCTGTCTGCGTTCTGGGCTTCGTACTCCTGCAGGAACTGCCAGCGGGGCAGGTCGATGAGGTCGACCTCCCTTTCGTCGACACGCTGGGTCCCGAGCTCCGAGACATCCCAGCGGCGTATCACGAGAAGACGGTCGACATCGGAGGAAAGGGCTCCGTCTGCCCTGCTCGGGAAATTGAGCGGCCTGCGGAAGAATACCTCGACCCTGGAGACCTCGGGGCTGGACGTGGTGTAGCCCACGAACCTGAAGGTCTCGACCACCACGGAGTCGCCCCTGGGGCGGCCGCGCCTGTCGGGGTTCTGATAGAAGACGTATGTCGTATCGGGCTGAGTCTCGAAGACGTACTCGCCGCCCATCGGGTCGACCAGTTCGGCGGTGCTGATCTCGAGGGCGGAGAGATCGGCGGGGAGAAGCACCCAGGGGTACCTGTTGCCGAGATATGCCGCCTGCTCCTCGCAGACCCTGACCAGGTTGGCCCTGGATGCGTCGATGCGCCTGTTCTCGGCGTACGTGGCGAAGGCGACGCGCCTGAAGGTGGGCGCCCAGTCGGCCTCCATGAACAGAGAGTCGGGGAATTCCTTCTCCACGAGGCCGCCCACGACGCCCCCATGCCTCTCGAGATTGTTGCAGGAGATGGCGAACTGGGAACCGAGAGCAAGCTTGGGATCGTAGTAGTAGGTGGAGTCGCGGAGTTCCTCCTCGACCCAGATGCTCGGGCATACCCCGACGCTGTCGGGAAGGCCCGCGTACTCTAGGAGGGATGCGAGGTCGGGCGCGATGCCGCCGTCGTTGTTGTACATGTAGTCGATCTCTGCGGTGGCGAGCTCCTGGAGGTGGGAGCGGCACAGGTCCCTGGGGATACGGTGCGACTGCACCCTGTCGTAGATCCTGTAGATGAGCAGGGCGGCAAGAATGACGATGAGCACCCTTACGAGGAACTTGCCTTTCATGTCTGATATCCCTCCACGGAGCGCGGACTCGGCAATTTGTATCCGATGTTGCAGGAATCTATGGGCGCTTCTTTCCGGCTGTCAAGTTGGGCTACATGTCGGAGAAGGCGATGACGGGCACCGGACGGGCGAGCCCGGCGACGACTTCTCCGGGCACGGCGGAGATCAGCGGAGATCCCGCCTCGACAGTCAGCGTGGCTGGCGGCTGGCCGGGAGTGAGGACCGCAGTCTCGACGCTGTCCATCTCCGAGATGACCGATGCCGGACCCTGCAGGACTACCGTCTCCGGGGAAACCGAAGTCCACAGGTAGCGCGACGGGACCGGCCCCATCGTGGGCACCCCGACCCTGACGGACCGGGTTCCGATGCTGTCGACGACTGCGGTCACCAGGCCGGGCTCGAAGCCGGACACCGATAGTTCCGAATAGGGTCTTCCGCTCCAGCGGATGGCCGCGGGGTCGAACTCGAACGAGATCGTGGCCGGAAGCGGGCCTGGTCTGGCCGTGGGCGGCAGCAGACCGATCGATGAGGGGGCGCCGTTGATCTGGTCCCAGAGCACCATACCCCCGCGGCCGGTGAAACTGACCGTCACGCTGTCGAACTCTCCGGCATTGCAGAAAGCCAGGCTGTCCGGCAGGTCCGGCCGTTCGACGGCCATCCGATGGACGACGTCGAAAGTACGGTTCTCGAGCGCCACGAGCCAGAGGATGACTGCGATGACCACCGGGAGGACGTTGGCCGAGAACCTCCCGGGGGTCGTGGACATCAGCCCTCCTCGCCTGGCTGCCCCGAGGGGTTCTGGAAGCCTATGGAGCCCTGCGGATCGGTATCGTCGAGCTTGCCGTACTTCGACTCGTACACCTTCACCTGGCCCTCGAGGGCCGAAATGAGCGACTTGATCCTGTGCGGCGACAGGATGACCCTCGCCTTGAGGCTGGCTGCGGGGACTCCCGGCATCTGCCTGGCGAAGTCGAGCACGAATTCGGCCCGCGAGAAGCTCACGAGCGCGATGTTGCTGTAGACTCCGTCCGCATCCTCGGGTCTGACGTTGATTCGCGGCGGTGTTTTGATCATCTTCACCTCCTGGAGCCATTTCGCGGACCTATGCACCAGGCCGTGCCGGCGGTCAAGCCCGCCGGCGCCGGAGGACAGAGTGACCCCCCGGATCGATCCCGAGCCCGTTCTCGAATCATTTCCCGGCAGGAGGCTGCTGGTGGTCGGCGACCTCATGCTCGACCGCTACCTCGAAGGAACCGTCGACAGGATATCTCCCGAAGCCCCGGTTCCGGTCGTCGCGCTCGACGACTCCCGCGGGAGGACGATCCCGGGCGGTGCGGCCAATGTTGCGATGAACATCCGGACCCTGGGCGCGGATGTCGGTATCGCGGGCGTGGTGGGAGACGACGCCGACGGCCGGGAGCTGCTCGAGATCCTGTCGGGCGCGGGGATAGACTGCGGGGCCGTCCTGACCGACGCCTCGAGGCCCACCACCTCCAAGACGCGGATCACCAGCAGGAACCACCAGATCATGAGGCTCGACAGGGAGGTGTGCGCGCCGCTGGACGGGCTGGTGCGGGATTCTCTGCGCAGGCTGGTCCTCGACCGCCTTCCCGGATCCGATGCGGTTGTCTTCCAGGACTACGACAAGGGCGTGATCGACGAACCGCTGATCAGGGATGTCGTGGCTTCGGCCTGCGCGCTGGGCCGGCCGGTGGCCGTCGATCCCAAGCACAGGAACTTCCTCTCGTACCTGGGATGCACCCTGTTCAAGCCCAACCGCCTCGAGACCTCGCGCATCCTCGGAAGGGACATCCCGGACGTCGAATCGGCCATGCATGCGGCCGCCGAGCTCGTCGAAAGGCTGGACGCCGGCGCGGTCATGGTGACCCTCGGCGAGCAGGGGTCCGTGACCGCCCTCAGGGGCGGAGGCGGATTCCACAAGCCCACCTTCGCACGGAGGATATTCGACGTCTCCGGGGCCGGTGACGCGGTGATCTCGGTCATGAGCCTGTGCCTCTCCGCCGGGATCGACCTCGAGACTGCGGCGACGATCTCGAATCACGCCGCGGCGGCGGTCTGCGCCAGGCCCGGCGTGCATGCCGTCACTCCCGAAGACATAAGGGAGGAGTGCCGCGAGTATTATGCCTGCGACTGACGGGGGCCTTCCGGACCCCGCCCTCGCCGCGGCCCGCTGCAGGCGGGTGAGGAGGGCGGGGCTCTCGCTCGTGTTCACGAACGGCTGCTTCGACGTGCTCCATCCCGGCCACCTCTCTCTTCTCGAACAGGCCCGGGCTCTGGGCGACTTCCTCGTGGTCGGGCTCAACACCGACAGGTCGGTCAGGGCCCTCAAGGGTCCCGGGAGGCCGGCCCTCCCGCTGGAGGGCAGGCTGGCCCTGCTGTCCTCCCTCGAACCGGTCGACCTCGTCATCCCGTTCGACGAGGACACCCCGGAGCGCCTCATCTCCGAAGTCGCCCCCGACGTGCTCGTGAAGGGCGGCGATTATGCCGCATCCAGCGTCGTCGGCGCAGCCTCGGTCGAGGCCCGGGGGGGAAGGGTCGTGATCGTGCCTCTGGTCGAGGGATTCTCGACCACCCGGATCCTCGGCGGAGGCCGGACGACGGGATGACAAGGCCCCGGGGCGCTTCGGCCGATACCCTCGCGGTTCTGGCGGTCGCCCTCTCCGTCAGGCTCGTCCTTCTGTTCGAGATCTCCGGGACGCCCCTCTTCCTCCACCCGCCTGTCGACGCGGCATGGCATCACGAGTGGGCATCCCTCGTGGCGTCGGGCGATGTCCTCGCGTTTGCGCCCTACTTCCGCGCCCCGCTCTTTCCGTGGCTCCTGGGGGCGTGGTACGCACTGGCGGGATCGTCCGTCCTGGCGGGGGCGCTGTTCTCGCTGGCAGTCTCGGTCGCAGGATGCGTACTCCTCCACAGGGCCGCCCTGCTGTTCACGGGGAGGCGCGCCGCGCTCGCCGCGGCCCTCTGCTGGTCCCTCTGGGCCCCCGCCGTGTTCCAGTCCTCGACCCTGCTCATAGAGCCCCTCTACATGACGCTGCTGATCGCCTCCCTCCTGCTGCTCCGCGGGGGGCGCCCTTCCTGGGCGTCCCTCCTGATGGGTCTTGCCGCCATAGCGAGGCCGGGAGCCCTGCTGCTGATTCCGACCCTGTTCATGCCCACCGGCCGCAGGAGGTATCTGAGGCTGCTGCCTGCGCTCGCCCCCGCTGCCCTCGTGTGGGGTGTCAACGCGTGCGCCGGCGATCCGGGCGTGTTCATCTCCTCCCAGGGCGGCATAAACCTCTATCTCGGCAATGCCGCGGAGGCTGACGGGATGACCGCGTTCGCCCCGAGACCCCCCGACGGCTCCGTGGTCCGGCCCGACAACGTATGGTCGGCCAGCGTGCTCGGTGCCCCGCCCGGCTCCACGGAGTCAGCCGTGTCACGATACTGGACTGTCCGGGCCGTCGGATCGGCCATGGACGATCCGGCCCGCTGGGCGGCCCTCACCGCGCGGAAGGCCCTTCTCCTCCTCTCACCGGTGGAGATCCCCGGCAACTACGACCTCTACTACATGCGCGGATCGTCGCGGCTCCTGGGTGTGCTGCTGCTGCCGCCG
This sequence comes from Candidatus Fermentibacter sp., assembly GCA_030373045.1. NCBI lineage: Bacteria > Pseudomonadati > Candidatus Fermentibacterota > Candidatus Fermentibacteria > Candidatus Fermentibacterales > Candidatus Fermentibacteraceae > Candidatus Fermentibacter > Candidatus Fermentibacter sp. Next base: position 42,496 of record JAUCPW010000029.1, on the reverse strand, counting down.
CCCTGGTGCGTCCCGTTCTCGATCCTGCTGCTGCTGCTGCCCCAGGTGCTCGCATCGGGGAGGGCGGACTGCGGCGACAGGCTCCTCGCGGCCTGGGTCCTGCTGCTCCTGGCCGGTGTCCTGCCGTTCTTCGTGACGGGGAGGTTCAGGCTGCCCGCGATACCGTTCATCCTGCTCCTGTACGCCCGGAGGCTGCCCAGGAGGGCTCCCGGGCTGATACCGCTGGCCGCGGGACTCGCGCTCGCAGCCGGGGGGGCGCTTGCGTCGGGGGGGCTCGCAGGGAGGTCCGGGGTGAACATGCCCTTCCAGGATGCGCTCGCCCACGTCGAGGAGGGCAGGACGGCCGAAGCCGAGGTTCTGTTCCTGATGTCGCTCGACAGGTCCTCCCTCAGGCCCGACCTGAACATGAACAGGGTCGAGGCCATGCACGACCTCGGCCTCCTGGCCGCGCGGAGGGGCGATCTCGAGGAGGCTGCGGGATGGTGGAGGGCCGCCCTCGCTCTGGCGCCCGGATTCGCACCCTCCCGCGAGGCGCTGGAGGCCATGCCCTAGTCCGGCCCGCCCGCCACCGGACATATTCGGGATCAGTCGAGGAACTGGCCAGCAATGCGAAAGGAAGAAGCCATGGCCGATCAGGTGGAGTTCAACGAGGCCAATGTCCGGGCCGAGATCGAGAAGATCCGTCCGTTCCTCCAGAACGACGGCGGCGACATCGAGTTCGTGGCGCTCGAGGGCAACGTGGCAAGGGTCAGGCTCAAGGGGTCCTGCTCGGGCTGCGCCTTCGCCTCCCTGACGCTCCAGTTCAGCGTCGAGAAGACCCTGAAGCAGACTTTCCCGCAGCTGGAGAGGGTGGAGAACGTCCAGGGAGCATAGGGGGCCGGGAGCCAGGAAGGCTGCCGTCGACCTCCTCTGCGGAAGGGATGCCCGGGGTGTCTCCGGCAGGGACAGGGACTTCGCATTCCTCCTCGAGCGCGGGGCGGTGGCCTGGAGGCTCCGGCTGGATGCGGCCCTGGCGCCGCTCTGCTCGCGGCCGCTCCAGTCCCTTCAGATCGAGGTTCTCTCGGCGCTCCGCATAGGAGCGCTCCAGCTCCTCGTCCTGGACACCCCGGCGCACGCCGCGGTGTCGGCCACCGTCGACGCCTGTCCTCCGAGGGCCAGGCCCTTCGTCAACGCGGTCCTGAGGAGGCTCGCCGCCGAGGGCGAGCCCCGTGACCTCCCCCCGTGGATCGCCCAGTCCCATCCCCGTGAACTCTGGGACCGCTGGTCCGCCCGCTACGGCGCAGCGGGGGCCGAAACCCTCATGCGCTGGGACAACTCCCCTCCCGATCTGGGCTGCTGGTGTCCCTCCCGCGAGGTCGAGGGTGCGCCCGGCCGCTACCTGGAAGGCTACAGGTACTTCGAGAGATCGGGCAGGCTCGGTCCGTCCGGCATGGAAGGAATCTACGTCCAGGACGAGGGCGCGGCGGTCGTGGCCTCGGGAGCCGCCGGCCTCCCCGGGGAAACGGTGCTCGACATCTGCGCCGCACCGGGCGGCAAGACGGCCCATCTCGCCTCGAAGGGCGGGACGGTCCTCTCCATCGATTCCTCCGTCGAACGCATGGGGCTGTGGAAGGAGAACGCGCGCCGCCTGGGCTGGGAGTCATGCCACCCTGTCGTTGCCGACTGCACCGCCCTCCCGGTGAACTCCGCCGACAAGGCGGTGGTGGATGCCCCGTGCACCGGAACCGGCGTCCTCAGGAGGAGGACCGACGCGAGATGGGGCTTCAGCGCTGGGCTTCTGGAAAGGTGCACGGCCGTACAGGCCGCGCTTCTCGATGCCGCGGCGGAGTGCGTCAGGCCGGGGGGGAGCCTCGTCTATTCCGTGTGCAGCCTCGAACCCGAGGAATCCACCATGCAGGTCTCCCGCTTCGAGGATGCTCATCCCGTTTACAGGCGGGCCGCGTTCCCCGCGCCGGGGGTTCTTGTCAGGGACGGCATGCTGTGCATATTCCCACCCGAACACGGCATCGACGGGCATTTCGCAGTCCGCTGGGAGAGGATGAGTTGAAAGACACGGGCAGGTTCCTCGTCCTCCTCCTGTCGGGGGCGGCCATGGCCTTCATAGCCGGCGCAGTCATCGCCCCTCTCGCCTTCAGGACCCCGAGGTTCGTCACGGCGCTCGGCGCTTCGGCCCAGCCGGTCATCGTCCCTCAGGTCACGGGCTTCACCAGGCAGGATGCACGGCGAGAGATCGAGACGGCCAACCTCGTCCTGGCCGGCGAATGGTCCGAGTACGGGCCTGCCGAATCGGCCGGGCAGGTCATCAGGCAGGATCCGGCCCCGGGGACCCAGGTTCCCAGGGGGTCGCCGGTCAACGTCTTCTGGAATGTGGGCCCGCTCTTCAGGCCCTACGATCCCGACATGCTGGTCGGGCTCACGGCCACCGAGGCCGAGGAGATGATAGCGGACTGGCAGCTCTACACCTCCGGCAGGAGCCGCGCCCCGCACATCACGGTCCCCGAGGGCAGGGTCATCTCGGTCCATCCCCGATATGCCGACAGCCTCCCGGTCTACATACCCGTCAGGCTCCTCGTCTCGACCGGGTGGGACGGGATGCCCCTCTTCACCGGGATGGGGATGGCCGAGGCCGAGAGCATCGCCGCCGTACACGAGCTGACGCTCGTGACAGAAGGCTCCGACATGGTGGGGGAGAGCGGGATGGACAGCCTCGTGGGCTCCCAGACACCGGCGCCCGGCACTTCGTACATGCCGGGGGATACCGTGCGGGTGCGCATAACGATCACATCGCCGGCAGCCCTCGGCGCCGGGACGGAGGAACCCGGCCAGCAGGGCTGGGGCCAGTGGTGATGGCTGCATGAAGCGCCTTGTTTCGGCCTCGATCCTCTCCTGCGACCATGGGATGCTCAGCCCGGAGGCAGCCTCCATGGAGGCCGCCGGGGCTGACATGATCCACCTCGACGTCATGGACGGGGTCTTCGTGCCCGAGCTCACGTTCGGCCCCGCCGCCGCGGCCTCGATATGCCGCGCGACCGGCATTCCCGTCGACGCGCATCTCATGGTGATGCAACCAGATACGCTCATCGACGGCTTCGCCGGGGCCGGGTGCAGGTACGTGACCGTCCATGCCGAGACATGCCCCCACCTCGACAGGACTCTCGCCAGGATCCGTGAGAGGGGATGCCTCTGCGGGGTCGCCCTGAACCCCGCCACCCCTCCGGAGGCGGTGAGATGGGTTCTCCCGGTCGTCGACCTGGTGCTGGTGATGACCGTCAACCCGGGCTACGGCGGACAGGGCCACATCGATCATGTCCGCCCCAAGATATCTGTTCTGAGGCGCAGTCTCGACGAACTCGGCCGCGACGACGCCCTCGTCTCCGTCGACGGGGGAGTCGACTCCTCGAATGCCGCCCTGCTGCGCAACTGCGGCGCCGACATGCTCGTGGCCGGATCGTTCATCGCCCGGAGCTCCGACCGGGCGGCAGCCATGGAGGCACTGAGATGAGGAAGGCCGTGCTGGCGGCATCCGGACTCCTGGCCCTGCTGGCGGCATCCTGCGGGACCCAGACCCGTTCCGTCGACGAGGGAACCGTGGAGGAGCTCCGTACGCTGTTCGAACAGACGCAGTGCGAGTTCAGGATGGACGACCTGGCCTATGCCGTCTCGGTGCAGTTCCCCTATCTGGTGGAGGACTCGCTTCCCCCCGACGTGATCCCCGCCGGAGTCCCCGACAGCCTCACGGCATGTCCCGTGAGTCTCCTGCCTTATGCGATCCACTTCGAAGTCGACGGCATAACGGTGACATGTCCCTCCGGGCACGGGTCCGTCACCGTCGATTACTAGCACTTGAAGTTGTGTGCAGCCTTGCATATGATTGACTTTCTCCCGGCCTGCGGCCGGTAGGGCCGACGGATGCTCGAGAGGCTCTCGGAGAGGCTCGGATCCGTGCTCGACCGCCTGCGCGGGCGGGGGGTGGTTTCCGCCGCCGACGTGTCGGAGGCGATGCGCGAGATCAGGCGTGCGCTGCTCGAAGCCGACGTCAGCATCCGCGTCGCCCGCGACTTCGTCGATCGGGCCGGGGCCGAGGCCCTGGGCGAGAAGGTCCTGAAGAGCCTCACGCCGGGCCAGCAGATCGTGAAGGTCGTCCACGACCAGCTCGTCGGACTCATGTCCCACGAGAGGACCGCGCCGGATACCGGCGGCAGGCGGCCGGTCGTGTGGCTCCTGGCCGGGCTCCAGGGTTCCGGCAAGACCACGACCGCGGCGAAGCTCGCGGTCTGGGCGGCCAGGAGGCGCGGGATGCGACCGCTGCTGGCGGCATGCGACCTGCAGAGGCCCGCTGCCGTCGAACAGCTCGGAATCCTGGCCCGGAAGGCAGGCACCGGGTTCTTCGGCGAGAGATCGGCCGGAGGTCCCGCCGACGTCGCGAGGGCCGCGCTGAAGCTGGCCGGCAGGGAGATGTACGATCTCCTGATAGTCGACTCCGCGGGCAGGCTGCATGTCGACGACGGGCTCATGGAGGAGCTCTCGGAGATCCGGGGCGCCGTGGAGCCCAGGGAGACGATCCTCGTCCTCGACGGGATGACCGGCCAGGACGCCGTGAACGTCGCGCTCGAGTTCGACGGGCGAATCGGCATCACCGGGGCCGTGCTGTCCAAGATGGACGGAGACTCCCGGGGAGGCGCGGCGCTGTCCTTCGCCTCCGTGACCGGGAGGCCTATCCTCTTCCTGGGCACCGGGGAGGGGCTCGACGATCTCGAGGCCTTCGACCCCTCGCGCATGGCGGGGCGGATCCTCGGGATGGGCGACATCCTGGGCCTCGTGGAGAAGGCTTCCGAGGCATCGGACAGGATCGACGCCGAGAAGCTCGAGAAGAAGCTGCGCCGGGGCGAGTTCACGATGGACGATCTGCTCGCCGAGTTCGGGCGGCTGCGGAAGATGGGCCCGCTCTCGGACATCCTGGGGATGCTCCCCGGGCGCATGGTGCCGAAGGGCGTGACCGTCGACCCGAAGGAACTGGGTCGCAAGGAGGCCATGATCCTGTCCATGACGCCGGAAGAGCGTCGCAGACCGGAGCGGATAGATGGCAGCCGGCGCAGGAGGATCGCGAAGGGGAGCGGAGTCTCCGTGCGCGAAGTGAACAGGCTGCTACAGGATTACAGGGCGATGAAGGAGATGATGAAGAGGATCGGGAAATCGTCGAGGCTCGCATCCCTCCTGAGAGGATAGGCGGCCCCGGTTCCCGGCTACACGGGATGCAACGGAGGTGTTGACTTGGTGAGGATCCGGCTCAGGAAGATGGGTACGAGCAAGCTCTCGTTCTTCAGGATTGTCGCGGCTGACGGCAGGAAGGCCCAGGACGGGAGCTTCCTCGAAGTTCTCGGATACTACGACCCCCTGCGCAGGCCGCATGAGATAAAGGTCGACGAGCAGAAGGTCTTCGACTGGATGAAGCGCGGAGCCCAGGTGAGCGAGACCGTGAGGAGTCTGCTCCGCAGGACCGGTACGTGGGAGAGATGGTCCAGGTATCGTGCTGGCGAAGAGGTTGCGCCGGAGATGGTCTTCCTGAGGGGTGACAGGAGGACCGCTGCGGACTCCGGGAGTTCCGACCGGGCCTGACTGACGCCGCAACAACACGACTGGAGGGGTGTCCATGAAGGAGCTCATCGAGATGATCGCCAAGACTCTCGTCGAGAATCCTGATTCCGTTCAGGTCGACGAGAAGACGACCGAGGACATGCTCGTATACGAGCTCAGGGTCGCGGAGAGCGATCTGGGAAGGGTCATCGGTCGAGAGGGCAGGATCGCCAAGGCCATGCGCACGATCATAAGGTCGATCGCAGCGAGGAAGGGTCAGAAGGCGACTCTCGAGATAATGGACTAGCATGACCGGGGTCGTGCGGGCCGGATTCGTGACACGGCCGCGCGGCCTAGCCGGCGAAGTGGATCTGAGGCTCTTCCTGGCCGGACGCGCAGTCGGCCTCCCTGCGGGCTTCGAGTCGGAGGTCGGCGGCAGGGCGCTCAGGGTCGTCCGGTCATCGGTGCGCTCCGTGGACACGGTCGCGGCTCTGTTCGAGGGGATAGACTCGCTGGAGGCCGCGGAGGAGCTCAGAGGCGGGGATTTCTGTGCCCGGCGCGAGGCATTCATGGCCGTGCCCGGGCTTCGGCCCATGGGTCTCTTCCTCGGCATGAGGATGGAGTGGCAGGATGGCGGGGGAGTCGTCGAGGGCTTCGACCCCTTCTCGGCCAACCCGCTTCTCGAGGTCGCATGGGAGGGCGGCAGCTTCGAGGTGCCGCTGCTCCTCGTGACCGAGACGGGAACCATCGACTGGGACGGCGGGTGCATGAGGCTGAGGCTCCCCGCCGGGCTCGCCTCGGGAGCGGATTGAGGATAGCGGTAGCGACTCTCTTCCCCGAGCTCCTCGAGCCGTTCCTGCGCACGGGTGTCGTGGGCAGGGCGGTCTCTTCGGGGAAGGTCGAGGTCGAAACCCTGGACATCAGGCTCCACGGAGTGGACGCCAGGGGATCGGTCGACGACTACCAGTTCGGGGGCGGAGCCGGCATGCTGATGAGGCCGGAGCCCCTGTTCGAGACTCTCGAATCCGTCGAATGGCGCGGGGGCGCCAGGGTGGTCCTGATGGCGCCGGACGGCAGGAGGCTCGACCAGGATCTTGCCCGTGACCTCTCGCAGGCTGACGGCATCGTGCTCTTCTGCGGCAGGTACGGCGGGGTCGACGCGAGATTCGTCGACGGGGCCGTCACAGATGAAGTGAGTGTCGGGGATTTCGTCGTCTCGGGCGGGGAGATCCCGGCGATGCTCCTGCTGGAGGCGGTGCTGAGATGGGTCCCCGGGGTGCTCGGGAGGCTCGAATCGGCGGTTTCCGACAGCTTCGCGACCGGCCTGCTCGACTACCCGAGGTATACGCGGCCGGCCGTGTTCCGGGGTGAGCCGGTGCCGGAGGATCTGATCTCCGGCGATCACGCCCGTGTGGAGAACTGGAGGTTCGAGAGGGCGCTTTCCAGGACCAGGGCGAGGAGACCGGACCTCCTTGATGGTGTGAGTGTGGAGGACGCGAGGGATAGATTCTTGGGGGCGGTCAGACAGGCCGCCAGGACGAAGGAGCGGGAAGATGGATGAGCTGCTGAGGCTGGTCGAAAGCCGCCGGCCCGCCGAGGGCGTGCAGGATTTCGGTCCAGGCGACAACGTGAAGGTCCACTACCAGGTCGTCGAGGGCGACAAGGTGAGGATCCAGATATTCGAAGGCGTGGTGATCTCGCGCAGGGGCGGCGGCGCAGGCGAGACCTTCATCGTTCGCAAGATCTCGAACGGCGTCGGCGTCGAGAGGATCTTCCCGCTCTGCTCGCCCAGGGTGGCGGCGGTCGAGGTGGTCCGCAAGGGCAAGGTCAGGCGCGCCAAGCTGTTCTTCCTGAGACAGAAGAGGGGCCGTGCCGCCAGGATCAAGGAGAAGCGCGTCTACTAGCGCTCGGGGGGACGGACTCCTCGGATTCGATACCCGTGCGGCATCCCTCTGGGGGCGGGTCGCGGGGATCGACGAGGTCGGGAGGGGGCCGCTCGCCGGCCCCCTCGTCGCATGCTGCGTGGTCCTGCCTCCCGGCAGGGACATCCCGGGGGTCTTCGACAGCAAGGCGCTGAGCCCGGCCCGGAGGGCGGAGCTGGAGGAGATGATCCTCGATGCCTGCCTGGGCCGGGGCATGGGCGTCGTCGAGCCGTCCGAGATAGATTCCGACGGCATGTCGCGGAGCGTCGCGATGTCGTTCCGGCGGGCCGCCGGGTCCTGCCCCGCTCCGGCGGACGTGTATCTGATCGACGGCCTCGAGGTCCGGGATCTCGCCCTCCCGGCCAGGTTCTTCGTGAAGGGTGACTCCCGCAGTCTTTCGATCGCGGCCGCCAGCATACTCGCCAAGGTGCACAGGGACAGGCTCATGGCCATGGCCGATTCGGAGTGGCCCGGCTACGGCTTCGCCAGGAATTCGGGCTACGGGACGGCGGAGCATCTCGAAGCCCTGCGGAGGCTCGGCCCCTGCCCGGTCCACAGGCGCTCCTTCGCCCCCGTGGCCCGCACCGCCGACCTGTTCGGAGGGTGGTGATGGACCCCCTTGCCGCCGAGGCCGAGAACTCCGTGGCATCATGGCTCACGGATCGCGGCTGGACGATCCTCGAGCGCAATCTGAGGCTCGGCCCGGGGGAGGTGGATATCGTGGCCCTGAGGGAGGGGCTGATGGCCTTCGTGGAGGTCAAGCTGGCATCCTCGGGCAGCGCCACGATGGCCCCGGAGAAGATCGACGCCCGCAAGAGGTCGAAGATCGCAGGCGTGGCGGCCATGTATCTGTCTGTCACCGGATACGATGGAGACTGCAGGTTCGACGTGGCCATCGTGAGGGGCGCGAGCGGAGCCTTCGAGGTCGACTACCTGGAGAACGCCTTCGTCTCGCGGACGCTCTTCACGGTCTGACATCACAGCAGGGGCCTGCCCGGCGGCCCCTGCTCTCAGGTCCCCTTCGAGAGGGCCAGGATGGCGGCGCCCAGCGCCCCGGTGATCCTGGGCTCGTCCGGTACGAGTATCCCGGTGCCCATCTCCTCCACGAGCGCTCTCACCACGCCGCCGTTCTTCGCGACGCCGCCGGTGAACACCACCTGGGGGAGGAGCTTCGTCCGGCCGGCCATCGAGACGGTCCGCCTCGCGACGGCCCTGAAGACCCCGTTCAGGATGGACGGTATCGGGACCCCGGACTGCAGGAGGCCCACGATCTCGCTCTCGGCGAACACGGCGCACATCGAGGAGATCTCCACCGAGGCCCTGTGATCCTTCACGGCGTCGGCCATGCCGTCGAGCGGGACCCCGACGATCTGCCCCGTGAGCTCGATGAAGCGGCCCGTGCCCGCCGCGCACCTGTCGTTCATCACGAAGTCGGTGGTGCGGCCGCCTTCGTCCATCTCTATGAGCTTCGAGTCCTGGCCGCCGATGTCTATCACGGTCCTGGCCGACGGGAAGAGGTAGGAGACCCCGCGGGCGTGGCAGAGGATCTCGGAAGCGACCCTGTCCGCGAGCTTGAAGTAGTTCCTGCCGTATCCGGTCGCGAGAGTGCCGGCGAGGTCCGCGCGATCGACGCCGGCAGCCGCCAGCACCCTCCCGAACAGATCGGCCGCAGCGTCCGCGGGACGCGACCCGGTGTCCGTCACTGCGGATTCCACCATCTGCGCACCATCGAAGAGGACCACCTCGATGGACCTCGCGCCTATGTCGACCCCGCAGCCGAGTCTCACGAAAGCTCCAGCAGCGTCTGGATCCTCACGGCCAGCCTCTCGCGGTCGGAATCCGAGTAGTCGGTCTCGACCTTCATGTAGGGGAGGCCGAGCGTGTCGCGGACATGGCGCTCGACCAGGTACGATTCGACGTTGTAGGTATGGCAGGCGTGCCAGACCAGGTCCACCACGGCCTGCGGCCTGAACCTGGCCGCGAGCCTGTCGATCAGCTCGAGCCTGCCCCTGTTGGGTGTCATGCAGGAGCAGGGGATGTCGAAGTGCTTCCTGGCGACCGCCTCGAACGGGTCTCCGTCCTCCGGGGTCAGCTTCTCGGTGGGCTTCACCCCAGAGCAGGCCTCCTGGACCACGACGATCCCCCCGCACTCCTCGACGAGCTCGATCACCTTGAGGGTGTCCCTGCCCGTGGGGCATCCCGTCACCATCACCCTCGGCGCGCCCGCGGGAGCCGCCCTGAAGCCTTCGGCGGCCCTCGCCCGGACCCCGGAGGCGAAGCGTCCCAGCATCTCCAGGTGCCTGTCGAAGCCCGAGAGCCTGTATCTCACCAGGGCGAGCTCCCTGCCCGTCACTATCGGCGGGTCGGATTCGCCCAGGGAGAACACCTCGTTGAGGAGGCTCCTCTCGCGGTTCATCCGCCTTATGGCGTCCCTCATCCTCTCGTCGGTGATCTCGACTCCGTACAGGTTCTCGAGGAAGCGCGCGAGCTTCCTCACCTCGGAGACCCAGTGGCGGAAGGCATCCTCCTCGTCGCACTTCTGGGTGAGCTCGAGGATGTGCTGCGGCTTCCTGTCGGCTATCAGCTCGTACATCTTCTTCTTGCCGTCGCAGGTGGTCTCGGCGACCACGGCGTCGCACACCGAGAAGAACGGGCAGCGGCTGGTCAGGATGTAGCCGAACGACGACTTGATGAGAGGGCACAGGTTGGAGGGGAGCACCGTCTCCGCCGGGGCGATCGTCCTCCTGCTGGTGCCGCAGAGGCAGACCGGGCTGGCGCCTGCCGCCATGATGACCTCGCGGGGGGTGTACTCGCAGTAGATGCCCACCACGCCCCTGCCCTGCCTCTTGAGGGCGCGCACCGCATCCACCTCGACGGCGATGGAGTCGTCGAAGTACTCGAAAGGGTCTTCGCCTGCGGCGGAACCCGGCCCGCCCGGGCAGCATCCCGTCGACACCATGGGCGACCTCCTGGATCTCAGAAGTTCCGTGAAGCTCTCCATCCTGCCCGCCACCTGCTCGTTCCGGCGACCGGGGGAGTAGGGCACGTCGAAGGCGAGCAGGGGTATGCCGGCCTCCCTCTCTATCACCTCGGCCAGCACCTTCTCCTCGTGGGGGCAGTGGCTGGCCCCGAATATGCCCGACACTATCACGCCCTCCGCGCCGAACCTCCGGGCCTCCTGCGCTATCCTGGCGGCCCTGGCGTGCGGCGACCCGAGCATCAGGTCGTCCATGCAGTTCTCCGCGACGGATGCGAAGACATCCCCGCCTCCGGCCAGCGGCAGGTACGAGTGCGAGATCATGTACTCCGAGCCCGCCACGCATCCGCCCATGTCCTCGAGCTGCGTCACGAGCGACGCATCGGTCGGGGGGGTCACCCAGTAGACCCTCAGGGGATCCTCCCCGAAGGGGGATGTGCCGGACTCCAGGCGCGACCTGACGGTCGAGAGCAGGTCGTCCAGCACGTCGAGGCTCTCGTCGGGTTCGGAGCAGGTATGTATGCCGATGAACTCGGCAAGGAGCATCTCGAGGCCGGGCAGAGGCGGCCTGCGCGCGGAGTAGACCAGGCGCCTGAGCTCGGCGATGCGCCCCCGGAGCCCGTTGAAGAGGTCCCTGCTGCGCTCGAGGTCGGCTTCGGAGGCCGGGTGCCCCGTGAGCCGCTCCATCGCACCGGCGATCCCCCTGAGCTGCCCCTCGGCGAAGCGGGCGGCGGAGAGCTGGTAGCGCATGCCGCCGTGGGGCGTCACTCCGTATTCCTCTCCCGGGGACCACGACGTCTCGTCGAACCGCCCGGCCATCTCCCACCAGTGCACGTTTATCCCCAGGCCCTCGATGAGCTGCATCACGGCCGAGAAGTCGTCGCAGCAGGCTCCCACCCCCGCGATGCACAGGTCGGGCTTCGGGAAGTAGTCGAGCGTCACCATCGCGCCCAGGGCCGCCCTCACGTAGCACAGTTCCTCGCCGGCCCCGAGCCTGGCAGCCTCGTCGAGCAGGTGCGGCTCCTCGGAGAAGCAGGGGGCCCACCACAGCTCGTCGGCATAGAACGTGAGCGCGTCGCGCCAGGCATAGGTGATCACCGGCACCTGGCCCAGGTCCTTCATCGCGGCGACTATATTCAGGCCGTTCTCCTTCGCCAGGAAGAGGCGGTCCTTCTCGCTGAACAGGAAGGCCCAGAGCCTGAGGGCGGCCGGCGAGTCGTCGAACCGCAGCCTGCGGAGGAGTGTGTCTCCCCTGCACGAGTATTCGTGCGGGCTGAACAGGTACTCCACACCGCCGGGGATGAGGTTCCTCAGAAATCTGCACCTGTCGCGGTACTCGTCCGGGACCTGCCTGATGCGGGCCTCCCAGTCGTCCGAAGTGATCCTCTCCGAGAAGCGCGTCATGAGAGGCTCTCCAGGAAGGCCTCGATGCGGGTGCCGATCCTCTCCCGGCCCCCCGGCCCGAAACTCGTGTCCAGGACCAGCACCGGAACGGGCATCCTGGCCCTGATCCTCTCCCGCTCGGTGTACCAGAGATCGCAGAACTTCAGTGTCTTCAGGATCATGCCGCGGCAGCCCGCCTCCTCGATCGATTCCGCCAGGTAGTCGAAGACCCCTGCGTTGGGCCTGCAGCGGGCGCACCGCGATGCCCCGAAGTACTCGCGGGCCAGGCCCGCGGGCGAACAGTCGCCCGGTCCGCCCGAGGGGAGCGATGCCTGGAGGCCCGAGCAGCCCAGCGGGACCATCACGGCGCCGGCTTCTTCGAGCAGCTCCGGGACCGAGCCGTCGCCGTGCGCCATGGGGCCGCCCGCGACGGCGATCCTGGGTCCGCCCGACCAGGCGCCTCGGCCGGGTGCAAGGGATTCCAGGAACGATGCCAGCCCGCCCGGCCGAGCGATGCTCAGCAGCGAGAAGGCTGCGTGCAGCGCGGTGGGCGGGAGGCTCCCGGCCATCGCGATGGAGCGGAGGGAGGAGGCTGCCCTCCTCCTCTCCGTCTCGTATGCGCGTGCGTCCGGCTCCGAGTACGCGACATGGCCCGAGGCGGCCAGATCCCCGCACAGTCTCTCCACCTGATGCGCGAAGTAGCCCTCGGCCTCGGGGGTCCTGGTGGACGGGAGCTGGATGTGGAGCGCCGGGGTCCCGGTGACCCTGCCCAGCTCCTGGAAGAGTCTCCTGGTCTGGTCGCACGTGTACATCGCGACCCAGACGTCCACCATGCCGTGGAGCCCCGATCCGGCGGCGGCCGCCCCGGCGAAGGCCTTCACGAGAGGGCAGGAATCCGGTCTCATGAACCGTTCCCCTGCCTCCTCGTTCGAGCCGGTGGCTCCGTGCAGCACCCTGACCGGGCGCATGCCCAGGCCGGCCCCGACGGACATCGGGAAGGCGTGGCAGAGAGTCCCCAGGACGCGTCCGCCGCCTGATCGGAATGACGCTATCCCGCTGAGCTCGCTCTCGATCCTGGCTTCCAGGAGATCCGCCCGTCCCGTCACCCTTCCTCCGGTCCGCCGCGCATGCCTGCCGTTATTTCCTGAGAGCCACGATCCGGCATCTGCCGAACGACCCCGCGTGGGCCTGCTCCGACATGAACGCCATCTCGCCCCCGAGCGCCTTGAACATGTCCATGTCCCACCCGATTATGCGCAGGGCGTCGAACGTGAGCTGGTCCGTGAGCATGGAGATGTAGAGGTCGATGCACTTCGCGAAGTGCGGAGTGCAGTCCTCGGAGGAGACGATCTCGAAGCCCGCGTCCCGGAGGAGGCCCTCCCAGTAGGACCGGGGGCCGATGAAGGGGAACTTCATGAAGGAGCAGATCCTCTGGGCGGTCGACTCGGTCCATCCCGCCGGGCCTTCTACCCAGTCGCTGAACGCCGCCCTGCCGCCGGGGCGGAGCACCCTTGCGGCCTCGCGGATCATGGATTCCTTGTCCTCGACGTAGCACCAGGCATCCTCGCCCCACACCACGTCGAAGAAGCCGTCGGGCCAGGGGATGCTCCTGACGTCGCCGAGCCTGTACTCGATGGAATCGGAGAGGCCGTCGGCGGCCGTCGCGGCCCGGGCCTTCGAGAGCATCGCCTCGGTCGCATCTAGCCCGTAGCCCTTCGCTCCGTGGAATCTGGCGAGGAACCTCAGGCCCGCGCCGAGGGCTGAGCAGAGGTCGAGGACCTTCTCGCCCCGCGCGATGCCGGCCTTCCCGGCCAGGATCATGGATTGCTGGAAACCGCCGATGTGGATCTGCTCGCCCATGATGAGCTTCCACAGATCGCCCTCGGGGCCGCTGTAGACACCCTGCACGTCGGCCAGAACAGCTCTTGTCCTCTCCATGGATCCGATCTCCCCCTTCCGCTCCGGGCCGCACGGGTCCGGACGCCAGAGGAGGGCCCGCGGCAGTGCCCTCAGGCCGCCGCAGGAGGCGGTCAGGGGGCCGGCTGCCTCATATGGAGCCCGACCGGGCTCCGGGCCCGGCCTCAAACCTTCATGCTGTACAGAGTCACCATGACGGTCCTCACGCTCCATCTCCGTTCGGATTGTGGAAGGCGCCCGGCCTTCCAGCCGCGAAGATATCCGCCTTGCCCCCGAAGGGCAATAGGTCGGTTCCTGGTTTCAGATTGTTCAGATGCAGAGATATCTTTCTGTCCCGCAGTGCTATAGCCATGTTTCGGTATTCTTGACTTGCATGAACTATGCTACATCAAGCTGGATGAATGCCGAAAACCGCGCCTGATGGTTCTCGATAACTCCAGTCGTGGAAATGAAAACAAGTGCTGCGAGGCAGTGTCACATGCGGCTGTGGCAAGGAAGAACATGCAGAACCACCAGGGAAAACCATGCGGCAGGAGCCATTTGGCGAGGGAGTCAAAGGAGTTGAAAGCGGACTGCAACACGCAAGCTGTTCTGCAGGCTCCCCGGGGGAGCCTGCGGGAAAAGGCGGCAGGCCTGAGCGCTCTCGCAGGTTTCCTTCGGAAACCGTGCTGCGCTTCCCCTTCATATCCGCCGGCGCGGAAATGAAGGCGTCGCCAGCTTTCTGCCGAAGGCAGACAGCGAGAGACCATGATTCCAGCCTTGACGCAGGCTGTTCTGCAGGCTCCATGGGGGAGCCTGCAGGAAAAGGCGGCAGGCCTTAGCGCTCTCGCAGGTTTCCTTCGGAAACCGTGCTGCGCTTCCTTCTCATTTCGCTCCGCGAAATGAGGGGCTTGCACTTCCTGCGGGATCGGAATACACTGGAGATGAAGAAGGAGGTGGAGGCAGGCATGCTGGCCCGCACCAGGGGCATGGGCATCTGCGGGATAGACGCCTTCCCCGTCGAGGTCGAGGTGGACATGGCCAGGGGGCTGCCTACGTTCACCCTGGTCGGCCTGCCCGACAGCTCCGTGCGCGAGTCGAGGGAGAGGGTGCTGTCCGCCATGGGAAGCGTGCTCGACAGCCTGCCCGGAAAGAGAACAACGGTCAACCTGGCTCCCGCCGACAGGAGGAAGGAGGGGTCCGGCTTCGACCTGGCCATCGCCGTCGGGCTTCTGGCTGCCGCTGGGGCCGTCCCCGTCGAGGCTGCATCCAGATACGTCTTCGTCGGCGAACTCTCGCTCGACGGCGCACTCAGGCCTGTGCGGGGCATGCTCTCGATGGCCTTCGGCGCACGGAGCCTCGAGCACTCTGGCCTGATCGTCCCGGCCGGCTCCGCCCCGGAAGCCGCCCTGGTGGGAGGGCAGGACGTGCTGGGCGCCCGCAACCTTGCCGAGGTGGCCTCTCTCCTTCGCGGTTCCGCCTCGATCGAGCCTACGAAGCCCGATACCGACTCCATCCTTCGGGGCAGAACCGATGCCGAGCCCGACATGAGCGATGTCAGGGGCCAGGAGCAGGCCAAGCGGGCTCTCGAGGTCGCCGCCGCCGGCGGGCACAACATCCTGATGATCGGGCCGCCGGGTGCCGGCAAGACGATGCTCGCCAGGCGATTTCCCGGAATACTGCCGCCCCTCGAGTCCGAGGAGGCCCTCGAGACCACCCGGATCCACAGCGTCGCAGGAATCCTGCCGGAGGGCACGCACATCGTCCGCGAAAGGCCCTTCCGATCCCCTCACCACACCGTCTCCGACGCGGGGCTCGTGGGCGGCTGCACCAACCCTCGGCCGGGAGAGGCCAGCCTGGCGCACAACGGGGTCCTCTTCCTCGACGAACTCCCCGAGTTCCGCCGCAGCGTGCTGGAGGTGCTCCGCCAGCCCATGGAGGACGGAGTGGTTACCATCTCGCGGGCGTCCTCGTCGGTCACGTTCCCCGCCGGGTTCATGCTTCTCGCCGCGATGAACCCGTGCCCGTGCGGCTTCCTGACAGACCCGCGGAAGGCCTGCATCTGCACCGGCCCCCAGATACAGGGATACCTCCGCAAGATCTCCGGTCCCCTGCTCGACAGGATCGACATCCACATCGAAGTTGCGCCGGTCCGCTACGGTGACCTGTCAGGCCGCACGCCGCCGGGAGAGTCATCGGAGGCGGTGAGGGCCAGGGTGTCCGAGGCCAGGCGCAGGCAGCTCGCGCGGTTCGGGAAGGGCCGGAAGGTCTTCTGCAACGCCAGGATGAGTTCGGCCCAGGTGCGGCGCTTCTGCACGCTCGGCCCAACGGAGGCCGCCTTCCTGCGCGACGCGGTGGAAAGGTTCGGATTCTCCGCACGGGCCTACGACAGGATCCTCAAGCTCGCACTCACGATCGCGGATCTGGGAGGGGAGGAGAGGATAGGTGCGGCGCACATCGCCGAGGCCGTTCAGTACAGGGCGCTCGACCGCGACTTCTGGCAGAATGCCTGACTGCCCGCTCCGGCCGGCAGTCCGCTTCCAGGCTGGAGGCTTCATTGCCGCGACGCCCCGTATCCCCGGGAAGGTATGATAGGGACATGGATACCGAACTCTCCGCGGGGATAGCCCAGGCGCTCGGCAGGATCTCCGACGGGATCGGCAGGGCGCTCGCCGAAGCCGGGCGGGAGGGCCCGGTGAGGATCATGGCGGTGACCAAGACTCATCCCGTCCCGATCGTATCCGCGGCCATCGCAGCCGGGATCACGCTGATAGGCGAGAACAGGGTCAGCGAAGGCGGCAGGAAGATCGCCGCGCTGGGGCGCGATGCCGCCGAGTTCCATCTCATCGGTCCCCTCCACAGGAGCGAGGCCAGACAGGCCTGCAGGGACTTCCATTTCATCGACTCCATCGACAGGGAGGCCGTGCTGGAGGCCGTGGCGGCGCGCAGCCGCGGCTGTGGGGAGGAGGGGCCCGGAATCCTCCTGGAGGTCTACACCGCACCGGGGGAGGGGAAGCACGGATTCCCACCCGACTGCGATCTGCTCAGCCGCATGGTGGACAGGGCCGTGTCGCTCGATCTGCCGCCGGGCGGGTTCCTTACGGTCGGACCCCTGGAGGGTGGCGCCGCCGCATCCCGGCGCTCTTTCGCCCTGCTCCGCGAGACGCGGGACAGGGTTGCCGTCTCCACGGGCCTCGATCTGCCCGAACTGAGCATGGGCATGAGCGGAGACTGGTACGAAGCCGTGCTGGAGGGCGCTACGACACTGCGCCTGGGGAGGGCGCTCTTCGGCGAGAGGTCCGGATTGACGCGGTAAGGCCCTTCTGTATCTTCAGAAAGGCAGATGATGACGCGGCACTCCTCCGGGCCCCGCCCGGAGGGAGGGGAGGCTCCATCGTGCGACTCACACCTCTCGACATCAGGAGACAGCGGTTCGCAAAGGCGCTCCGCGGCTATGACACGGCCGAGGTCGAAGCCTTCCTCGAAATGGTCGCGGATGCCTGGACGGAGCTGACCGCCGTCGTGGAGGGCTCCGAGAAGGAGCTCATCGCGCTCAGGGCCAGGGCCGCCGACTTCGACCGGATGGAGGGCGCCGTGCGCGAGGTACTCGTCGCGCAGCAGCAGAGCGCGACAAGGGCGCGGGAGGACGCCGAGAAGGAGGCGGAGCTCATCGTCATGGACGCCGAGGTCAAGGCGGCCAATCTCGTCAGCGAAGCCCGCGAGAGGGTGCAGATCCTCTCCGAGACCATCCGTGAGCTCCAGGACAGGAGGCTCGCGATCCTCGCGCAGATGTCCTCGTTCCTCGAGGCCCAGGGCAGGGTGATCGAGATGGAGGAATCCAGGATCAAGGCCGATTCCGTTCCGGAGGGCAGGCTGCTCTCCGGCGAGGAACCGGGCGACGGCCCCATTCTGGAACTCTCAGAGCTCTGAAGCCGTGACCGTTCTGCTCCTGGCCGCCATCTCCGCTCTCGGGGGGCCGGCATTCCGGCATTCCGGAACTGCATATGCCGCCATATGGCAGGTCCCCGAGCTCAGGCCCGTCCATTCCCCGTCGGGAGAGATCGCGGGCTGGGCGGCCGCCGGCTGCGGCTTCAGCGGTGAGGGCTGCGACATCCTGCTGCCGCGCATGAACGTTTTCCTGCCGATACCTCCGGGTTCCGAACCCGTCCTCAGGGTCGAGGCTTTCGGAACAGCCGGGATGGATGGCTCGGTCCGCAGGGTCATCCCCGCCGGCGGAGGCGATGAATTCGTCGTCGCCGACCCATCCGGGCTTCCCCGTGACTGGGGCGGGCTCGAAGGGATATCGAACTTCAGGGGGTTCAGCCTCGCCAGGGTTTCCCTCTATCCCGTGATCCTCTCGGGAGGCTCGCTCCTGACGGCGTCCTCCCTGCGGATCGTCCTGGATCACGGGTCAGCCTCCAGGCCGACGGCGGTCACCGGAGCAGAGGGCGATCTCCTGAGGCTCTTCACCGGCACCGACAGGGCCTGGCGGGCGACGCCCCGGGGCGCGACCCGGGAGAGCCCGTTCATGGGCCTTCCCTGGGCGAGGATCGGTGTAGACACCGCCGGTGTCCACGCCGTCACCGGCGACATGATCCCCCAGGCCTGCGGTTCCTCCTCATCCACGCTGTCCATGTTCACAGGCAGGGGCAGGATGATGGGGCCGTCGCCCTGGGACAGCACCTATTCGCCCCGCGCCGTTCCCATCCTCGTGAGCGACGGCGGTGACGGAACCTTCGACGAGGCAGACAGCATCTACTTCTTTGCCCGTGGGCTCTCGTGGTGGGCCTCCGACGGCGACAGCCTCCCGGCCCACTTCATGCACCAGTTCTCGGGCCGCAACGTCTACTGGCTCACATGGGGAGGAGAACCCGGCGCCCGGATGGACATCCTCGACGCCGGACAATCGGGTGCGCCAGCCGTTCAAGGCGATCTCCCCGCCAGGTTCCACTTCGAGAAGGACGTCGCCCGGAAGCCCGATCTCGTCCCCGGCGACTGGGTGTGGGACTCGGCCCTGGGTTCGGGCACCCAGTGGTTCTACCACGAATTCTCGATCCCCGACGCCTCCGACGGCTTCGGGACGATCAGGCTCAGCCTGTATGCGACCGATCCCGGTGATCACCGCGTCGTGGTGCAGATCAACCAGACCACCATCGCTGATGCAGCCTGGACGGGCGTGGGCGCACTCCCGCTCACAGCCGCGGCCCTCAACCTGCATGACGGCCCCAACACGCTGTCGCTCGGAGTAGTGCACAACCCGTCATCCGACGACGTCTTCATGGACTGGTTCGAGGTCTTCCCCCACGCATCCGCGGGATTCCACGGGGCAGGCCAGGTCCAGATCCCCATCGAGCGCCTGTCTCCGGGCATGCGCCACAGGATCGACTGGGACGGGAGCCTCGACGGAGCAATGCTGTTCGCTACCGGGAGCGACACGACGGCCGCCCTCCTGGAGGGCTGGACTGGTTCGTCCTTCGAGATAGACATCCCGGCGGGATGGACCTCCCGCGAGATATGGGCCGTGCCCCCCGGCGGTGTGATGACCCCCGCCTCGATCGAATACGCCGAGCCGGGAAGGCTCCTCGCCTGGCAGGGCGGGGCCGAGAGGCTCTACATCCACCCCGGAGGATATGTCGACGACGTGGAGGCCCTCCTCGATCCAGCCGCCTCGAATGCTGCGGTTTCGCTCGAGGAGATCTACGACGAGTTCGACGGCGGCGTCAGGGACCCCTACGCCGTGGTGGCCTTCCTGGATTACGTCCTCGACAACTGGGACCCGGTCCCCGTCGACGTCATCCTCTGCGGCAGCGGCCACTTCGACCCCAGGAACAGGATCAGCTCGAGGATCAGCCTCATCGACGCGCTGCATTCCCCCGGCGACTTCTTCCAGGACGACATCTACGCCATGACCGATGGTGCCGACCTGCCGCAGTTCGCAGTGTCGCGCATCTGCACCTCGGAGCGTTCCGGATTCGCCGCGATCGCGTCCAGGTCGCAATCCTACAGGTCGGGGGAGTACGGCGGGACATGGCAGGTCCGTGTGATCGGGGCGGCCGACGACGAGCGCTCGAGCAAGAGCTCGTACGACGAGACCTACCACACCGAGAGCATGGAATACATACTGGAGCACAGCCTCCCCGCGACTTTCAGGCCGGTGAAGCACTACCTCATCTTCTACCCGTTCGACGACCTGTGGAAGAAGCCCGAGGCCCGGGCCGACTTCATCGGGCTCTGGTCGGAAGGCGCCCTTCTGGTGAGCTTTCTCGGGCATGGCAGCTTCGACCAGCTTGCCGACGAAGGGCTGTTCTACATGGAGGACGTCGGTCTGCTCGAGAATTCCGACCGCCTGCCCGTCGCCTTCTTCGGCTCGTGCAGGGTGGGCCAGTTCCAGGATCCGGCGTGGGACTGCC
Organism: Candidatus Fermentibacter sp.; assembly: GCA_030373045.1. Taxonomy (NCBI): domain Bacteria; kingdom Pseudomonadati; phylum Candidatus Fermentibacterota; class Candidatus Fermentibacteria; order Candidatus Fermentibacterales; family Candidatus Fermentibacteraceae; genus Candidatus Fermentibacter; species Candidatus Fermentibacter sp. The sequence goes on along the minus strand of JAUCPW010000029.1, from coordinate 22,334 downwards.
TGGCCCAGTCGGTGACGACCGCCCCGCTGGGCGGCGCCATCGCAGGCATCGGCGCCACCTTCGACACCGCCGGAACGCTCAACGAGGCGCTTCTTGCCGCCTTCACCGAGGCCGTCCTGTCCGGCGACGGCGCCTCGATGGCCTCCTGCCTGCTGGCCGCCAAGCTCTCGGCCGGGTACTCGGGTCTGAACAACAGGGTCTACGTGATGTTCGGCGACGGCTCGACCCCGCCCGCCCTTCCGGGAGCCCTGCCCCAGCCGTACTCCGACACCCTGCGCACCGGCGAGCCGGCCGCCGTCAGCGGCGAGTGCCCGGAAACCGGGCCGGTCCTAGTCGAAGCCTTCGAGTCGGCGCGCAGGCAGACCTACTACACCTTCAGGCAGGGCCTCCCGATCGACTACATGGACATGGGGGCCAGGTTCTTCTCCGGATCGGCCGCGGCCGGCCCCGAGTACTCCGCGCCCATGTTCGTCCCCGCAGACGCGGACACCGGGAGCGCGGGCAGGATCGCCGCCGTCCTCCTGGCGCCGTCCGCGACGTTCGCCTGCGCACTGTTCCCTCATCCCGTGATCCACGGAAACCCTTCGGCCGCAGACTCGACCGGGCCCTTGATCGAACTCTGGATCGACGGGTTCAGGGAGACGGAAACCCCGACGGTATCAGGCCCGGTCGCGGTCGAAGCCAGGCTCTCCGACCCCTCCGGCATCGACCTTGTCGGCAATCCGGGCAGACAGCTCGTCCTCTATGTGGACGGTTCGCCGGTGGATGCATCGGGCTCGTTCACCTACGATCCCGGCAGCGCCACCGACGGCGGGCTCGAGGTCCTGCTCGGGACCCTGCCCGCAGGGGCGCACTCTCTCGAGCTCGCCGCCAGCGACGGCCTCCTCAACCGCAGCAGCGCCGGGATGGATTTCGATGTAGTCGCAAGCGACGGGCCCAGCTTCAGCAGCGTGTTCGCCTACCCCTGCCCGGCCACCGACGGAGTCTCCATCAACTGGGACCAGAGCGGGTCCGAGCCCGTCGACCTGGACATCTACACCATCTCGGGCAGGCGCATCCATTCCGAGAGGAACCTGAGGTGCACGCCCGGCTATAATCAGTACTGGTGGGACTGCAATGACAGGGATGGGGACCCGGTGGCCAGCGGGTCCTACATCTTCCGGATCTCAGCCGGCGACGCCGAGGCATGCGGCATTCTGGCGCTGGTCAGATAGGCTTTCGGGAGGGGACATGACGAGATCTCTTTGCACGGCTCTTCTGGCCGGCCTGCTCGCGACAGCATCCGCGACGACCGCCAGCGTCATCTGGCTCAGCATCACGCCCGGCGCCAGGGCCAACGGGATGGGCGAGTCGTTCACTGCCATATCCGACGACGCCACCGCCAGCTACTGGAACCCTGCCGGCCTCGCGCTCATCGCCCCCGAGACCCAGGAGGTGACGCTCCAGCACTCCAACTGGCTGCCCCAGCTCGCCGACGACATGTACTTCGAGTATCTCGGCTACGCGAGGAACCTGGAAGGGATCGGCGGGGTCGGCGGGAACATCACCTTCATGTCCATGGGCGAGATGCTCGAGACCGAGCAGGGCGTAGAGGACCCCATCGGCACGTTCTATTCCTACGGCGTGGCAGCCACCGGAGCCTTCGGCACCGAGGTGGCCCCCGGCACATCGGTGGGCATCGGGGCCAAGTTCATCTACGACCACCTCTACTACACCGACGAGGGCAAGGGTACCTCCTTCGCGGTCGACCTGGGCGTCCACTACCAGATCCCGATGGACCAGATCGGTCTCGGCAGTGCGGGCGACGCCTCCCTGGGCGCCAGCGTGTCGAACATCGGCCCCAACATGAGCTATGCCGGCGAATCGGAGAACAACCCGCTGCCCCGGACCCTCCGTCTCGGGCTCGCGTACGAGCCATTCGACACCCAGCTCACCCAGCTCAGCATCGCGGCGGACTACAGCAAGCTCATCGTCAACATGGACGACGGCTTCTCCACCGAGGTGCGCGAGAACAAGTGGGGCGCGGGCGCCGAGTACTGGTACTACGACCTCCTCGGGCTGCGCGCCGGCTACACCCACGACACCGAGGGACAGTCGACCATAAGCGGCGCCACCTTCGGAGCAGGCCTGAGGTATGGCGGCCTCCAGTTCGACATGGCCTTCGTGCCCGTGGACGAGAGCCTCGAGGGCTCGGGCAAGTACAACAAGAAGTTCTCTCTGGTGGTGCAGTTCTGAGAGCAGCCGGCGCCATCATCGCCGCCGGCCTCCTGGCGGCTCCCGCGAGGGCCGCGGTACCGTTCACGACAGGAACCGGCGTGCCCTGGCTCAACGAGAGGCCGTCATCGGGCACGGCCATCTCCGACGGCACGCCCGCGGCGCCGTTGTCAGCCTCGGCGGAGATGTCGCTCTGCGTCATCAGGGTGGACTTCGTGGAGGATTTCACTCCGCTCACCTCCGGCGACGGAAAGTTCCTCACCGGGCACGACACCGGCTACACCCAGGGCCTTGCGGACGACGTCGCATCCTGGCTCCTGGACGTCTCCTACGGCGACCTGGAGCTCACCTGCGACGTGTACCCGGATCAGGGCGCATACCACATGCCGCACCAGATGTCATGGTACGGCGCCGATTCGGCCTGGGCGGCCGGGTGCTGCCTCCTCCTGCGCGACGCCGTGGAGGCCGCCGACCCCGGCATAGACTTCTCGCAGTACCAGTCCGTCATGGTGGTACACGCGGGTTCGGGGCAGGAGGCGGACATCCTGGGCGACAGCCCGGGCGACCTCCACTCGGTCTTCCTCACTCTCGCCGATCTGACCTTCTACCTGCCCGAGGGCGGCTCCGGGTACCAGGGCATCCACACGGACGACGGAGTCTTCGTCCAGGAGGGCCTGATCGTCCCCGAGCAGGAAACCCAGGACGGATACGGCCTCGGCGTCCTCGGCACGATGGTGCACGAGTTCATGCACCAGCTCGGTCTCCCCGACCTGTACGACACCCAGTCCGGAGGAGTCGGGGTAGGCGGCTGGGACATCATGGGCTACGGCCAGTGGATGAACAGCGGCTTCTGGCCCACCGGGCCCGGCGCCTGGTGCAGTGTGAGGCTCGGATGGACCCAGGTTGTCGACGCTTCCGGAGGCGGGACATGGGATCTCGAACCCGGGGGCGAAGCCCTGAAGGTGGATCTCTCCGGCAGCGAATACCTCCTCGTCGAGAACCGCCTCCGCGATCCCGACGGCGACGGTCTCTGCGGCGAGCACGAGAGGGACTACGCCCTCCCCGGCTCCGGGATACTCGTCTGGCACGTGGATGCCGGGGTGGTGTCGGCGAACACTCCCACGAACACGGTCAACACCGATCCTGAACACAAGGGCGTCGACCTCGAGGAGGCCGACGGCATACAGGACTTCGACTACTCCCTGCCTGACGTCTTCGGCATCATGGGCAGCGAGTACGATCCTTTCTTCTCGGGCGGCTACTCCGACTTCTTCGGTCCCTCGACCGTTCCTTCGAGCGAAACGAGCTGGGGCGGCGCCACCGGCGTCTCCGTCTCGGTCGGATCGGCGCCCGGCGCCTCGATGCAGGTGACCGTCGACCCCGTCGCCATGGCCTATGGATGGCCGGTGCAGACCGGTCCGCTGGCCGGCGGACCCTGGCGGTGGAACACTGCCGACGGGCCCCTCCTTCTCTTCAGATCCACCACCGGGCTCCTGTGGAGGGTGGATCCCGAGGCTCCGCAGGAACCCGTGACGGCCGTCGCCCTGGGGGTGACGGCGGCGCCCGCCATCGCCCCCCTGTCCGGCGCTGCGGACGACATGGTCTGGCTCGGTGACGACGGAGAGGTCCATCTCCTGGGTCCCGACGGCACGGAGAGACCGGGCTGGCCGGTCATGGCGACGGGCATGCCCGTCCGCTGCGCGATTCTGGCGGAGCCCGGGCTGGTGATGGTGGCCACCGACAAGAACGTGATCCACCTGTTCGGGACGGACGGCGATCCCGTCGAGGGCTGGCCCGTATCCGTCTCGGAGTACCCGGATGGCCTTGCAGCCTGTGCCGACGGGGGATCTCCCCGGCTTCTCGCAGCTTCCACCGCAGGCGGGAGGGTCTACGCCTGGGATCCCGGCGGCGAGGCGCTCGAAGGCTGGCCCGTCGAGGCCCCGGGCGGTGCACCGGTCTCCCCCCCTCTGGTCTGCGACATGGACAGGGACGGCACGGTGGAGGTGGCGGTGCTGTGCGGCGGCATGCTCTCGTGCTTCTCGTCCGTCGGGGCGATGGAGCCCGGCTTCCCCGTGCAGACCGGATCGGAGCCCATGGGTGCGCCGTGGCTCTGCGATCCCGATTCCGACGGGATGATCGACATCGGGATAGAGACCGCCTCGGGGATCGAGATCCACGAAGCTTCCGGCGCCCTCCTCCTCGACTGGCCCGAGATCTACGAGGGCGATCCCTCCGAGGGATGGTCACAATCCGCCTCGGGCTGCGGCGGATCGGGCTTCGTGGCCCACTTCTCACGGGACGGCCGCCTCTTCCTGCGCAGCGGCTCGGGCGAGGTGCTCCCGGGCTTCCCGAGATCGACTGGTGACGACCCTCTGGGTGCACCGCTCCCGGTCGACTTCGACGGGAACGGCTGGTATGGCGTCGTCGCATGCGACAGATCGGGATGGATAGGCTTCTGGGACGACGCCGTCCAGATCCAGGGCTGGTTCCCCGGGCTGGATTTCAGCGGCGCCGGCTGCTGGCCGGAGAACCTCCTCCCCGCGCTCTCGCCCGGCTCCGGGGGCGTCACCTCCGGCAGCTTCTTCGTGTATCCCAACCCCGTGAGGGACGGCGACGCGACGATACGGTTCGAACCCGGCTCCGACTGCCGGTACGGGATAGATGTCTTCAACGTGGCTGGCGAGATCGTCTCCTCCTTCTCGGGCGAATGCACGGGCGGGCTGGCATGCGAGGTGCCCTGGGACACCTCCGACCTCTCGCCTGGGCTCTACTTCGTGTGCCTCGACGCAGGGGGCGAGGAGATGCTCTTCCACGCGGCCGTGACCGGCCGCAGGTAGCGGGGGCGGTATGAACAGGGCACTTGTGATCTGCGCGCTGGCCGCCTCTCTCTCGTGGTCCGGCGGCGGCAGCGGCGCCGTGGTGAGGTCGCTCGTGCTGCCGGGATGGGGACAGCGCCACCTGGGGTACGAGGGCCGCGGCAACATCTTCCTCGGCGTCGAGGCCGCCACCTGGATCGGCGTCGGAGTGTCTATCCTCGAGGGATCGATCTCCACCGACGACTACGAGAGCCTCGCGCTGAACGAGGCCGGGATCGACGCATCCGGCCTCGACGACGACATGCTCGACGACGTCGCCGACTTCGGCTCCACCCTGGAGTTCGACGACTACATAAGGCGCCTCGCGAGGTACTACTACCCGGACGATCCCGTGGCGCAGCAGCAGTACTTCGACGCCAACTCCTGGCAGGGCGGCGACACCTGGGCGTGGTCTTCCGACGAAGAGCGCGAGAACTTCGAAGACGCCCTCCGGCAGAGCCGTGAATGGTACCGCCGGGCGATCTACGCAGGGGCCTTCGCGGTGGTGAACCGGGCCGTCAGCGCCATAGACGCCGCCCTGATCGGAGGCGACGAGCCCGTGCTCTACAGCTCCCTCGACAGCCCCGACCCGTACGACTTCTCGTCCGTCCGCATCACCGTGGGAGCGAGGTTCTGATGCATGCCCTGATGCTCGCGCTCATCCTCGCCTCGCCCGGGCGGATGCTCATCGACGGCACCTTCGCCGATCCGAGGGTCGCGCAGATCGACGCGAGGCACGACCCGTCATTCGAACCCTCGAATCCCCTGGCGTTGTCCGCCAACGGCCCCGAAGTCGGCGACACGGTGATGTTCTGGGCCCAGGACTACTCAGGAGGCGGCCAGGGCTTCACGTTCTACCTGGTTGAGGCCACCTGCAGGTTCGCCGGCGCGAGGACGTACATCTTCGTCGAGGACGCCTCGTGGGGAGAGCACTACATGATGCAGGACGTCCTCGATCTCGCGAAGGCCCTAGAGGACAGCACCCCTGCCTCCCCCGGCATGGGCATCGTGGCCCGCACCACTTCGGTGATGGGCGAGGTCCCCGACGAGATCGACGGCGACCCGAACGTCTACTTCCTGGTCCTCGACATCCCCGACGGCTTCGATCCCGCCCAGGGCGGAGTGGTCATCGCCGGGTTCTTCAGCCCCTACAACCAGTTCACCGAGGAGGAGGCGTACCTGCAGTACGGGGGGCACTCGAACGAAGTCGAGATGCTCTACATCGACTGCTACCCCTGCGACGGCGGCGACGCCCTCTACACCGCCTCCCACGAGATAGTGCACCTGATCCAGTGGGGGCTCGAGCCCTTCAGCGGCGAGGAGCTCTGGGTGATCGAGAACCAGGCCCAGACCGGCACCTTCCTCTGCGGCTACCCGGCCGACCAGGTCGGGACGTTCATCGAGCTGGGAGGCGTCACGCCGGCTGGCTGGACCGAGTTCGACGATCCGGTCGAGCAGGTCGCCGGCTACGGCGCCGGATACCTCTTCTTCGCCTATCTGTACGAGAGGTTCGGCGGCGACGCCTTCGTTCACGGCTCTCTCAGGGCGGCGGCATCGGGCCTTCCCGGCGTCGAGGAGGCGGTCGAGGAGGCTTCGGGAACCCCGGTCGACATGATGCAGGTCATGCGGGAGTGGGCCCTCGCCTGCTGGATCGACGACCCCGCGATAGGCGACGGGCGCTGGGGCTGGGACTCGTTCAGGGTGTCCGACTACGATACGACCCAGCCGGGTTCGCGCAGGGGCCTCGACTGGCAGGGGTCCGTGGAGGCCCTTCCGTATGAGGATCCCGCGCATCCCCTCCCGGCCTTCACGCTGGACGCCTACAGCCTCGACTGCGCCTCATCCGAGGGCAGCTTCAGGGCCTCGGCCTCCGGCATGGGCGAGTTCTCGGCCTGGTTCAGGGGTTCGGCGTCCGACGCCCCCCAGATGCTCGAGGCCGGCAGCGCGCGCGACGTGGCCGTCCCGTTCCCCGAACAGGGCGAGGTGCTCCTGCTCTGCGGTTCGTTCTTCGGGCTCGACCTCTCGGCCTCCGCGGGGGATCTGGGCCTCTCCGGAGGAACCCTGGCGGTGTTCCCCCAGCCCTGCACGGGCACGCTCTACCTCGGGCTCGATTCGAACGGTTCCGCGGCCTGCATGTACGTCTTCGAACCCTCGGGCCGCCTCGTCGACACCGTCGAATTCGGAACGGCAGGGCCGGGCGAAACCGTCCTTTCCTACCCCGGCGCGGCCGGTCTCTCCACGGGCGTGTACGCGTACAGGTTCGTGCAGGGGGGTGCTGAGGTCTGCGGGAGGTTCGCGGTTGTCCGCTGAACTCCTCCCGGCGCTCCTGACAGCAGTCCTGGCCGCGGCTCCGGCGGGATTCGACCTGCCTGGCGGCACGGTCGACGCCGCGCTCGGACCCGGCGGCACGATAGTCTGCCTGCGCGCCGACTCCCCCGAGATCGTGCTGATCGACTCCACAGGTGCCGAAACGGCCCTCTGGGACCTGGAGCGAGCCGTGCTGCCGGTTTCCGTGGCGTCACTGCCCGACGGATCCTTCCTCGTGTGCGACGCCTCCTCCTCCTCCATCGTCCGGTACACCGACAGGGCCGAACCGGTCGAGAGCATGGCGGTGCCCGGCGGCACCTGCGCCATAGCCGCCTACGGTCCCGAGATCTGGTGCTTCTCGCCCGACGCCGGGGAGGTGTCCTCGATCCCCGGGATGCACTGGATCGCCGACGCAGAGGGCTTCAGACCCGCCGACCTGTCCCTCGAAGGGAGGCGGGCCGTGCTCAGTTCCTCCTCGGGCGCGCTGCTGATCGAGCCCGGGATCGCCGTGACTCTCCCCGGCGGGCCTTCCTGCCTCGCAGGCGGCAGGATCTTCAGTCTCGACGGCGATTCGCTGCGCGAGGCCTCGGGCTCCGTCGAGCCCGCCTTCGTCCCCGGGGTATTCGACCGGATCGAGGGGCATCCCGACGGCAGGATGCTGCTCTGGAACACCGCGGACGCGAAGGCGGTCCTCCTGGAGTGAGCCTCCTCGTGTTCCTCTGCGCAACCCTGGCTGTGGACATCCGCACGAGCGACGGCACGGGCTTCTTCGAACTGCCCGACAGCGTCTGGGCCGATCCCGCCACCTGCCGCGCCGAGTCGGGAGGAGACACCCTCCTGACCGCCCCGGGGGCCTGGGGCAGCCGCACCGGGCTGATCGTCACCCCGGCGCCGGCGGCAGGGGATACGGTGATCCTCTTCTACGACATCCTCCCTCTTGCCGTCAGCTCAACCGCGGCCCTGGACGTGGCCCTGCTAGAGCGCGAGCCCGTGGGCGAGGCTCCGGGAACCGCCTTCCCGGAACCCTACCAGGACGCCTCGGGGCTGGTGATATCGGGGGTGAAGCGCCTGGGCTTCTCCGTAGGCCACGGCGGAGGCATGGAGCAGAGCACCAGCCTCTCGATCGCAGGCACGATAGCCGGCGGCATCGAGGTCGAGGGCGTGGTCTCCGACGAGAACCTGCCCCCCGGGGGATCCGAAGCCGTCTCGGAGCTGGACAGGGTGAGGCTGGGGCTGACGGGGACGGGCTGGTCGGCGCAGCTCGGCGACATGGAGTGGGTGCGCGGCACGACCGGCCCGCTTTCATGGCGCCGCGAGGCGGGGGGCTTCCTCGGATCGGCGGGGGATCCGGCCGTGGTCAGGGTAGAGGGCGGCGCCGGGGTCTCGGGCCAGAGCCACAGGAGGGCGGTGTTCACGACCCAGGAGGGCGTGAGGGGCCCCTACGAATTCTCCGGCGGTACGGAGGTTGTCCCGGGCAGCGACGAACTCTGGCTCGACGGTACGAGGCTCACCAGGGGCGCCTCCGCGGACTACACGATCGACTGCACAGCCGGGACCGTGACCTTCGACGAATCGCGCCTCGTCAGGCGCGACCAGCGGGTGGAGATCACGTACTACTCGCGCGGCGACGGGTACAGGAAGACCCTCTACACGGCCGGGGCCTCGGTTCCGCTGGGCGGGATAACGCTTGAGGCCTCCTCCTTCTCCGAATCCGACGACAGGGGGCGCCCGCTGGGCTTCTCCCTATCGGAGGAGGCGGTCGAACTGCTGCAGAACACCGGCGAGTCGGCCGACAGCGCCTGGGTGGACGGCGCCGATTCGGTAGGCACCGGTGAAGGCTCGTACTCCCGCGACAGCCTGGGCAGGTATGTCTACGAAGGGCCGGGGCAGGGCGACTGGAGGGTGACCTTTTCCAGGCCTCCCGACGGCTCGCCCGGCGACTACATCTACGACTCCGCCCTCGGGGGGTTCGAGTGGGCCGGGGAGAGCCTCGGCACGCATCTCCCCAGGCAGTATCTCGAGATCCCCTCCACGCTCCAGGTCGGGGGGATGACGGTCTCGGGCGGTTCGCCCTCCGCGGGCTTCATCGTCGAGACCTCCGTCTCCAGGCGCGTGGGCAACTCCTTCAACCCGTCCGAGACCACCAGGGAGGGCGTCGCCACCCGGTCGAGGCTCTTCCTCGAATCCGACGCCGGCCCGGGCGTCTCGATCGCGCTCACCGGCGCGAGCACGGGGTTCCGACCGGCGGGCATCTGGCTGGGGGACAGCGTACTGGCCGCATGGACCCTTCCCATGGACTACGCCGGCCTCGACGAGATCGCGGAAGCCGCTGCGCATGCGGGTGTCTTCGCCGCCTCAGGAGGCATCCTGCTGGCCGACAGCGGCGGCAGGATCGGAAGGGGCTCGGTCTCGGCGAGCCCCGCATTCGGGGGCCTGCTGCTGGATGCCGGCCTGGATGGCGCGGGGAGGAGCGGGACCCCGTCGCTCGCAGACGGCCGCTACCTCGAGGGCGCCCTCGGGCTCGCCGACGCCTCGGGCTCCGTCCGACCCAGCATCGGGGCGGGCCTCCGCGACGAGAGCTGGCCCGACAGCCTGGCGGGCAGGCTCGCTACGGGCTGGACCGAGACCCTCTTCTCCCTGCCGGGCTGGGAGTCGGGCGTCAGGCTCGAACTGGAGAGGGACTGGCGCGACGGCCTGATCGAACTGCCGTTCCGCACCATCCGCGGGAGGCTCGAAACGGGGAACACGGCCGCGGGCCGGCGGTTCACCGGGTCGTTCGAGCATTCGACGAGCTCCTGGCGGAGCGGTGGCTCCACCCAGGCCGACGCCTTCGAGGCCGACTACTCCGCCTCCGGTGCGGGGGGCTGGTTCCATGCCGTCTATTCCGGGTCCGGCACGCTCTCGACAGAGATGGAGATCCATTACAGGTACGTCGGCGAGGGTGAGGGCTCCTACAGTTATGACGAGGAGACCGGCGAGTACTACCCGGATCCCGACGGCGACTGGGACGTGTACTACACGCCGGGCAGCGGGGGGACCGTCACCGAGGAGGCTTCGCTCGAGGCCGAGTTCCTCACCGGCGGATCCCTGGGCTACTCGGTCGAGGGCTCTGCCGATCTCGTGTCGCGCGACGCCGGAGGCAGGCTGGAGACTTTCCTCCTGGCCGGCGCCTTCGGCAGCGGGTCGGGCGGCTACTCCCTCGAAGTCTCGCCGTCCTGGCGCGGCGCCGGGACCGTCAGGCTGCTGCGGCTGCGGGGCGGGATCTCCCTGGATCGCACGGTCTACAGCGGTACGGGCGCCAGGGAGGACAGGGAGGCGAGGATCGAACTCTCGGGCCGGATGGTTCCGGAGGAGGCGCTGGAGGCCGCCTGGGCCGCGGAATACTGGAGGATCGACGAGGAGCTGTACTCGCCGCGGAGGAGGACCGGGCTCCGCTTCGAGGTCGATCCGTCCGTCGAGGCCGGCTCGGGCTTCAAGCCGGGCATCCTCGCGGCATACGAGAGGCGTGCAGAGGAGTACGCCCCTCTCTCGGCCGCGATGTACGAGGCGGCCCCGCACGTCTCCTGGAGCCTCCGGGGCTGGAGCGCGTACGGCTCGGTTTCCGCAGGGTACATCCCGGGTGACGCCGAACTCCCGGTGTGGTTCTTCGATGGCTCCGGCACGGGCACGACATGGTCCATCCAGGGGCGCGCCGGGCGCTACTTCGCCGACGGCCTCTCGGTCAGCCTCACCTTCTACGGGCGGAGGCCGGCCGGCTCGGAATGGGTGCGCCGCGCCGGGCTGGAGGGGGCGGTGAGCTTCTGATGGCTATCCACGCCCTCGGCGCCGCGGTGCTCCTCTCCCTCACATCGGGCGCGTCCTTCACCGGCGGTCCTCCCGTCCCGCCCCCCGCCCTCCTCGAAGGGATGGACGCGATCTCCGATTCGACCGTAGCAGCGCTGCAGGACCGGGTCCTCAGGTGGTATCTCCACCAGGGCTATCCCTTCGCCTCGACGGGATGCTACCTCGCGGCTCCCGACAGCCTCGTGGCCGCGCTCGTGCCCGGGCGGCACGCCTCGCTTGAGGGGTTCAGGATCGAGGGGCTCTCGGGCACCAGGCCACGAACCCTCACCAGGCTCTTCCGCGGTGATGTAGGCGGCCCCTACGATCCCGGAGACGTGGAGGAATGGCGCGAGAGGCTCGAGAGGCTTCCGTACGTCGCCTGGGTCGGCGGCTCCGAGCTCATGCTCGGCCCCGGCGGCAACCTGGTGGTCGTGCAGGAGGTCACCGAGGGGCCGATGGGGAGCTTCTCGGCATCGATGGGCGTCTCCGGCCGCGGTGGAGGCGACGAGTTCGAGGGGGAGGGCGCCCTGGACATCACCAACCTTCTCGGCACGGGCCGGGAACTGATGCTGTCCATCGAGAAGTCGGGCTGGGGCGGCACCGACGCCGCGATCCGGTATCTGGAGCCCTGGGTGGCCGGCATGCCCCTCTCGGCCTGTCTGGAGGCGTCCCAGGAGGTGCCCGACAGCGCCTGGCTCAACCGCGAGGCCGAGGCCTCCACTGTCTGGGAGGTCGACGCCGCGCTGTCGGTCGTCACCGGGGCGGGGAAGTGGTGGGGCTATTCGCCGGAGGCCGACAGAACCTACGGCTACGGCCTCGCAGGGATCGCCTACCGCCCCGGGAGCATGACCGCCATGGGCTGGGAGGGTCTGGAACTCGACATCGAAGGGCGCCTGGGCACGTCTGCCGGGCCCGATTCATCTGGCACCCTCGCGCAGGCTGCGCTCGATTCGAGGGTGGACATCTTCGGAGGCCCCCTGGGGTTCGGCGGGGAGGTGCTCGCAGGCGGAATCCTCGAGGGCGAGCCGCTCTATGCCAGGCTCACCCGGCTCGGAGGCCAGGAGACAATCCGCGGGCGCCCCGAGAACGCCTTCAGGGCCGTGAGGTACGCGATCCTCAGGCCGGAGGTCTCGCTCGGCGAGACCGAGACCAGGCTCTACGCATTCTGCGACCTGGCCTGGATCGAGGAGACGTCTCGGGACACCGATGCTGCCGGGGCGGGCGGAGGTCTCCGCGGCACGGCCGGCAGCTTCAGGGTCGACGCGGCCGTCGGCATCCCCCTCGACGGCGGCCCGGCGAGGTTCTACCTCTCAGCTGTAGCAGAAGTGCTCTGAACATCATCCCGCATCAGGCGCTCCGACGTGCCGGGACCCGTCGGGGATCCTGACTCTCGCGCCCGGCCTTCTACATGGGCTTCCTGTTCCGCTCCAGCAGGTCGATCAGGCTGACCAGCCTCCTCGCCCTGGTCTCCTCCTTCTTCGCCTCGAGGTACAGGCCGACGAACTGACGCCTGGTCGACCGCGGCATGGCCCTGAAGTTCGCAAGGGCGTCAGCGCTCCTGCCGATGAGCACCTCGAACTCGTCGAAGCGCTCTTCCGGTACGGTCCTGTCCTGAACGGCGTCCCAGGCCCCGTCCCGCCTGGCCCGCTCGATCGCTTCGAATCCTCTCGCGGTCATGAGCCCTTCACGGATGAGCCTCTCCGCCAGCTTCCTGTTCCTGTCGGACCAGCGGCTGCCCTTCCGCCTCGGGGAGAAGTACTTCCCGTATCTCGACCCGTCGATCCTCCTGATCTGGCCGTCGATCCAGCCGAAGCAGAGAGCCTCCTCGAGGGCTTCCGCAGGCGTGATGGCCGGCGACGAGCCGTCCTTCACGAAGAGAAGCCACACTCCATCGCCCGAGTCGTTCGAGGAGAGCCATTCCCTGAACTCCTGCCTCGATGCAAACTGCAGCTCTTCCTTCATGGGTCCGTCCGTTCCGGTGACTTTCGACAAGCGGGCACCCGATGTGCGTTCTAGAGGAACCTGATGATGCTCAGTCTGGCGAGGCTGTTCGCCACTCGGTACGAGATCCGGCCGTACGCCGGGCTGTGGTGGGGCGCCCCCGCGGGCAGCTCGTAGCCGGCCAGGTCGAGGGCGCGCATTGGCGGGGGGAGCAGTTCGCCGAGGGAGATGATCTCGTCCCAGAGGGCCGCGAGGCCGTCCAGCGTGCCGTTCCTGGGAGGCTGACCGAGTATCGCCTCGGCCACCGACGCAGGGTCGGCCTTCATGCGCCTGAGTGCGCCGAGGTGGAGCCTGGAGGTGCCCGTGCCCGGATCGAGCACCTGCACCGCGGGGCCGGCCGTGTCGGCTTCGAGGTCGGCCGCCTGCTCCCACTCGGCCATGAAGCAGGCCTGCGAGCGCTCCCGGGGCACCCTCAGCAGGTGGTCCGCCCCCATCACGCTCTGATATGCCAGCTTGTAGACGTCGCAAGGCTCGAGCACCGGCCTCAGCGACGCCTCCAGCGCAAGGACACCAGCCAGTTCACCCCTGTCCATGCCTGTAAGATGACCAACCCGCCGTCCACCCGTAAAGCCGGCCCGAAGAGGCGGAGAATTACTCATACATAGGGAGTCATGTCAACGCCTGATGGGCATCAGATGCACATGGATATGCCCATCAGAAAGTGAGGCCCTTTCGCACCCCCTTTGTCCCAAGCGATTCAGAAGATCATTCTTGACAAACGCTTATGTGAAGAGGCGAATTTGGCATGCGCGATGCTATCGTATCTGATGATGGATGTAGTTGACCCGTCGAGGTGCCATCTGAATAGTCACGAATCGTTCCTGATCCCCGACACGGTGGAGTAGGTCGATGGTGGAACTCGAAGAGAAGGGCTTTCCTGACAACAGTGCCAATTTCAGGGTGCTCTGGGCAAAGAGCAGCCCGCGCCATCCCCTCTGGAAGCACCTTCTCGATTTGGCTGCCGTTGATGATCAAACCCATCTTTTCCCCCTGCATGTTCAGGTCCCCCGCAAGACCGTGGCCATACCGCATCCCTCAGCAAGAGGTAAGGTGAATTGACTCACTTCGCCCATACGAAGCCGGGTGCGCCTCCCTCGGAATGGCAATCCCTCGATTCCCACCTCTCAAATGTTGCCCATCTTTCCGCCGACTGGGCATCGTGCTTCGACTCGGAGGACTGGGCATGGACTGCCGGCTGGCTACACGATCTTGGGAAGGCCTCTGCAGCCTTCCAGCACTATCTAGAGTCTTCGAACGATTCTGTAATGGAATCGGGCAGACGCGCTTCGTCATTCGCAGACCCCGATTATGACAGCACCACGGGCAAGGGCAGGGTGAACCATTCTGCGGCAGGAGCGGCCTTCGCGGAAGAAACGATGCCCTTACCGGTTAGCCGGGTGCTTGCCTATCTCTGCGCCGGTCATCACTCGGGGTTGGCTGATTACTTCGCATCAGAAACCAGTCGGGCCTGCCTCAAAGAGAGACTGAAGGAGGGGCAGAAACTCCTTTCTGCGATCGATTCAGGGCTGGACAGCATACGCGATTCGACGAAAATGAATCTGAAGTGCCCTTCCTTCGTGAATTCAAGGAATCTCCATCTCTGGATCAGGATGCTCTTCTCCTGCCTCGTCGATGCCGACAGGCTAGATACCGAAGCTTTCTGCAGCCCTGATTCCGCTGCGCGTAGAAGAGGCTTTGCCGGTCTCGAAGACCTGAAGCACGATCTCGATGCTCATCTCGAGCTATTCAAATCCGACACTCAGGTGAACCTGATCCGGAAGGATGTTCTGGCCTGGTGCCGCGAGAAGGCTCAGCTTCCTCCGGGCTTGTTCTCCCTGAACGTTCCCACCGGAGGAGGCAAGACCCTTTCCGGGATGGCGTTCGCGCTCGATCACGCCGTCAGGTACTCCAAGCGAAGAATCATCTATGTCATCCCGTATACGACAATCATCGAGCAGACGGCCTCAGTCCTCAGATCGATCTCGCCCCGCTGGGAGTACAGCATCATCGAGCATCACTCCAGCTTCGATCCGAAGCGGAGCACACCGGAGTTCGATCTGGCTGCGGAGAACTGGGATGTCCCCATAGTTCTCACTACCAATGTCCAGTTCTTCGAATCCCTCTTCTCCGCCAGACCTGCCGCCTGCCGCAAGCTCCACAACCTCGTCGACAGTGTTGTGATACTGGACGAGGCACAGCTCATCACGCCGGAAAAGCTCACGCCCTGCGTGTGGGCGATGAACGAGCTTGTCAGGAACTACGGTGTGACGATGCTCCTTTCCACTGCTACACAGCCGCCTCTTCCGAAGCTCACCACAGCCCATGAGATAGTACCTGATCCTGCGTTGCTGCACAGGTTGCTCAGGAGGACATCGATCACCATGCCAGCCTCTCTGAGCGGATCTCCGACTTCATGGCCCGTGCTGGCAGCCGAACTTGCTGAGCATCCCCAGGTACTATGCGTCGTCAACTCCAGGCGCGATGCGTACGAGATATGGCGTGAACTCAGGCAGCTGCTCCCGTCTGACGAGGAGCCCTTCCATCTCTCGACGCTTCTGTGCGGCGAGCACAGGTCGAAAACGGTCTCCGAGATCAGAAGAAGGCTCGACAGAGACGAGAGAGTTCGCGTCATCAGCACCCAACTGATCGAGGCCGGGGTTGATCTCGACTTCCCAGTAGTCTATCGGGCGGCAGCCGGTCTCGACTCGATCGCCCAGGCGGCGGGCAGATGCAACCGGGAGGGCAGACTCGGCACGGGGAGGGGCATGGTGAAGGTCTTCGTCTCGCCGGGCCGGATACCCCGGGGGCTGCTCTCGTCCGGTTATACCTCGATGATCGAGATCGCCTCGCTCGAGGGCTTCGATCCCTCCGAGCCGCAATGGTACACCCGGTATTTCGAGCAATTCTACTCTCGGCTCAACGACACAGGAGCCCGATTCATGCAAGGTCTTCAAAAGGATGCAGCCGATTTTGTCATCAGTTTTCGGTCGGTTGGCGATTCCTTCAGGCTTGTCGACGAGGACAGCAGGCCGTTGCTCGTTCATTACGGCGAAGGTTCGGAATTGATCGATCAACTCGAGCGATTCGGCCCGAATCGTGATCTCCTAAGGAAGCTTCAGCGTCATACCGTTTCCTTGCAGAGCTGGCTGTTCGAGAAGGAGCAGAGAAACATCAGGGAAATCGTCGATGGCTTCGACTGCTGGAACGGTCCATCCGGACCCCAGATCGACGTCGACCTGTTCAAGGAGACCTTTTTTTCGGAAGAAACGGTTTTCTGACTGGGGGTGCCCCGTGAGAGGATTCTGTCTCGAGGTCTGGGGGCCGTATGCCTGCTTCTCTCGACCGGAAATGAAGGTCGAGCGCGTCAGCTATGACGTGATCACCCCGTCTGCCGCGCGGGCGATCTTCGATGCGATCCTCTGGAAGCCGGCTATCTCATGGAGGATCCACCGGATCGAAGTGCTGAACGAGATCAGATGGTTCTCGGTTAGGAGGAACGAGGTCGGTAGCGTTGCCTCGACCCGTTCGAAGGGAATCTTCGTCGAGGACGACAGGCAGCAGAGGGCCGGGCTTATCCTCCGAGATGTGCGATATCGGATCCATGCCGACTTCGAATTCATCCCGCCTGGGCAGAGGCAGAAGGTCAGAAATCCTCTGCCAGAGTATCTCGCCGATCCAGCAGAGGAAGAGATCCTGAGAGCCGATGAAACCGAGGCGAAATACGCCGCGATGTTCGAACGCCGTGCCAGGAAGGGGCAGTGCTTCAATCAACCCTACCTAGGCTGTCGCGAGTTCTCTGCCGAATTCCGACTGGTAGATCCTGAAAAGGAACCTGCCGAGACGATACAGGACACTCGTGATCTCGGCTGGATGGTCTATGACATCGATTTCACGGATCTGGACAATCCGATGCCCCTGTTCTTCAATGCATCCATCGAGAAAGGGGTCGTCGCTGTTCCGGATCGCGGATCGCCGGAGGTGAGGGGGGCATGATACTTCAGGCCCTGAAGGAGTATTACGACAGAAAGTCGAGCTTCCAGGAATCGGAAGGCGAATCAACCTCGCTGGACAGGGGAGATCGTATCGCCCCGGCTGGGTTCGAATGGAAGGAGATCCCCTGGGTGATCATCCTCGACCGGGATGGCTTGCCACTGGCAATCGAGGACACCAGAGAACGGAGAGGGAAGAAGCTCAAGGGGCGCAAGTTTCTTGTTCCTCATTCAGTCCTGCGTGGAAATGACCTGAAAGCCAATCTGCTCTGGGATGGCCTCGATTATGCCCTTGGAATCGACACAAAGGGCAAGGGCGATCCGAATCGGACGCAGCAACAGCACCAGCTCTTCATTGCTGGGATCAAGAATCTCTTGCTGGATGACGACGAAGCGGTGAATGCCGTAAGCTTGTTCTTGGAGCGAGAAGATATGTTGTCACTCCTGTCCGGTCTTGCCGGCTGGCAGGATCTCATGGACGACAAGGCTCCCAACGTCACGTTCAGGCTCGCAGGAGACACTTCGACCGTCGGTGAAAGAAGGAGTGTATTCGGAGTCATCACGAACAGTGTGGATGAAACGCTACCGACAGTGACCTGCATGGTCTCTGGCGAAACAGACAGGCTCGCGAAGCTCCATTCCAAGATCAAGAATGTCTGGGGAGCGCAGTCATCGGGTGGAAGCATCGTTTCCTTCAACGCGGATGCCTTCGAATCATACGGTAAGATCCAAGGCATGAATGCCCCAGTCGGGGTCGCAGCAGCAACAGCGTATACGACTGCGCTGAATCATCTTCTGCGTGAGGATTCGGACCAGAGAATGCAGGTCGGGGATACATCCACCGTATTCTGGTCGAAACGGCCTAGCAGTTTTGAACACAGCTTCGGCTCATTCTTCCACGAGCCTCCCAAAGACGATCCTGATCGCATGTCAGGTGCAGTGAGAGACCTGTTCCGGTCGGTAGAAACCGGTGTACTGAGCGAACAAGGCAATAACGAGTTCTATGTTCTTGGGCTTGCACCGAATGCAGGCAGGATTGCGATCAGGTTCTGGTTGCACGGTCGGATCGACGAGATGGCTGAAGCAATCAGACAGCACTTCCTGGATATCCAGATGATCCATGGGCCAAAAGATCCCAGGTTTCTCTCGCTCTTCCGGCTGCTTGTCTCGATAGCAGCACAGGGGAAGGCAGACAACATTCCGTCTCATCTCTCCGAAAGCATCATGCGCGCAATCCTGGAGAGAAGACAGTATCCGAGAGCCTTGCTGCAGGCGGCTCTTGTCCGAATCAGGGCGGAACACGAGGTCAACTATCCCCGGGCTTCAATTGTGAAGGCATGTCTCAACAGGATTACACGAACCGATGTCGCTTATAGTGAAAAGGAGATGCAGATGAGCCTCGACCAATCGAACAGGAATGCCGGATACCTTCTTGGGCGGCTGTTCGCAGCTCTCGAACGGGTACAGGAGGAGGCGAGCCCGGGTATCAATGCAACAATCAGGGACAGATTCTACGGGGCTGCATCAAGTACGCCGGTGACGGTGTTCGGCAACCTGATGCGGCAGAAGAATCATCACATCGCGAAGATCGAGAATCCTGGCAGGCAGGTGTTCTACGAAAAGCTCATCGGGCAGATAGTCGAAGGAATCGATGACTTCCCCGCCCACCTGACCCTGGACGATCAGGGGCGGTTTGCCATCGGATACTACCATCAGAGACAGGATTTCTACACGAAGAAAGCTGACAAGGTCGAGGAGATGGGGGTACAGAAGTGAGCGATCCGATCAGGAACAGATATGACTTCGTCCTTGTTTTCGACGTACAGGACGGCAACCCGAACGGCGATCCCGATGCCGGGAACCTCCCCAGGCTCGATGCGGAAACCGGGTGCGGACTGGTGACAGACGTCTGCCTGAAGAGGAAAGTACGCAACTTCGTCGAGATCGTGAAACAATCACAGCCTGGGTATGAAATCTATGTCAGGGAGAAGGCAGTCCTGGGGCGGGCACATGTGAAGGCATTTTCCGAGCTTGGAATCAACACTGGTCAAGGGGCCAGTATGCCTGTTCCGGCTTCGCTTGAACCTCTGTTCTCGGACCTTGTGCTGCCCGAGGGGATTACATACCTCGATGTGGCTGAAGAGGGTGGCGATCGTATCGAAGTGGCGCCAGACGCTGACAAAGCGGAGATCAAGGCATGGATAAAGGAGAACAAGCCGCCAAAGCAGGTTGTTGATCTGATACTTGCCGTCATGAAGGAAGCAAAACCCAGGAAACCAACGGCCGATGAAACTCAATTGGGCCGACTCAGGATGATGAAAGACTACTATGACATCAGGACTTTCGGAGCAGTCCTGTCCTTGAAGTCAGCTCCTAACTGCGGCCAGGTGCGCGGCCCGGTACAGATGACATTCGGCCGTTCCGTCGATCCTATCGTAACTTCCGAGCACTCAATCACACGTATGGCCGTGGCAACCGAAGCGGAGGCTGAGAAACAGGGTGGAGACAACCGCACGATGGGCAGGAAGAACACCGTGCCTTACGGCGTGTACGTAACACACGGCTTCATCTCGGCCAATCTCGCTGCACAGACAGGGTTCTCACAGGAAGACCTGGACCTATTCTGGGATGCCCTGAAGATGATGTTCGAGCACGACAGGTCGGCCGCTCGCGGGATGATGGCTACCAGGAAGCTTGTCGTGTTCAGACATGACTCGGCTCTGGGCAACGCTCCCGCCCATCAGCTCTTCGATCTCGTGACACTGAGAAAGAAGGACGAGTCGAAGCCTGCTCGAAACTTCTCCGACTACGAATGCACCGTGACGTCATCCGGGGTCCCGGCAGGAGTCTCATTGATGGAGCTCGTGTAGGGATGAGTTGATACCCGGTGGGAGGCCGAGAACCGACTATCGGCGAAAAGATGACAAGGCTGTACTCCGATGATGAGCTGCTAGCACTGTCTTTGCTTCAGCACATCATGTTCTGCGAACGACAGTGCTCGCTGAACTCGAATGAACAGCTCTGGTTCGATAACAAGCTGACTGTATCTGGCAGCCAGCTTCATCGGAGAGTCCACGGAGATGCCCCGAGACGGGAAAAACGGGGTGATGTCATCGTCGTCAGGGAGTTACTGCTGTGTTCCCATTCCCTTGGCGTCACCGGGAAGGCTGATGTCGTGGAGTTCCACAGGGTCTCCATCAACGGGATCTCGATGGAGGGATGCGATGGCCTGTGGCAGCCATTTCCCGTCGAGTACAAGCACGGTAAGCCCAAGGTTGACGATTGTGACCGGGTGCAGCTCTGTGCTCAGGCAATCTGCCTTGAGGAGATGCTTGGAGCGGAAGTTCCGGAAGGTGCCATCTTCTATGGCAGAATCCAGAAGAGAGAAGCTGTTGTGTTCGATCCGGTGATGAGGCGAACAACATGTGATAGCGCTTCGAAACTCCATGCTCTTGTTGAGGGCGGTCGGAATCCGCCGGCGGTGTTCAGGGACGGTTGTACCCACTGCGCGATGAAGGATGCATGCATGCCTGAAGTGACAGGACTCCGCGAAAAGGCATCCGGATACATCGTCCGCGCTCTGTCGGGAAATGACGCTGACGGCTGAATAATGAAGAAACACTTGAACACAGTCTATGTGACAACGCCTGGAGCATATCTGTCGCTCGAAGGCGAGGCGATACTCGTCAAGACCGATGGCGAAGTGAAGGGCCGTCTGCCGATGCACATGCTTGAGAGCATCGTCTGCTTCGGGCATGTCGGTATCAGCCCGCCCTTGATGTTCGCCGCGTGCGAACGTGGGATCTGTATTGCCTGGTTCACAGAGCGCGGTCGTTTCCAGGCAAGGGTGGGCGGTCCGGTATCAGGCAACATCCTTCTGCGCAAGGCTCAGTATCGATCGTCGGAGGAACCCTCGTGCAAGGCGCAGATCGCGCGATCCTTCGTCATCGGCAAGATTGCAAACTGCCGGTCGATTCTTCAGAGGAATGTACGAGATCATCCCGAAAAAGCTGGTTCGGACGCGAAAGAAGCCGTGGACGCCTTGTCTGGAAGCCTCAGGTGTGCTTCCGAGTGCCTGGATGTAGACACTCTTCGAGGCATCGAAGGGATGGCCGCGAACTACTACTACGGCGTTTTCGATGGAATGATCCACGTAGATGAAGACTCGTTGAGATTCAGGAACCGCTCGAGGCGTCCCCCGCTCGACAGGGTGAACGCTCTGCTTTCCTTCATCTACACGATGCTCGTCCATGATTGCGTTTCCGCGTTGGAGGGCGTCGGGCTCGATCCACAGGCGGGTTATCTTCACGCTGACAGGCCTGGCAGACCCTCCCTCGCACTCGATCTGATGGAGGAGTTCAGGTCCTTCATAGCGGATCGTCTTGTGCTGAGCCTGATCAACAGGCGCCAGGTCACACCGTCCGGTTTCACGGTCACAGAAACCGGAGCCGTGCTGATGGACGACGATACCAGGAAGACTGTCTTGGTCGGTTATCAGGAGCGTAAGAACGAGGAACTCCGGCATCCGTTCCTGGAGGAGCAGGTCACAGTCGGAATGCTCCCGCATCTTCAGGCAAGGCTTCTGGCGAGGCACCTCAGGGGGGATCTCGATGCCTATCCGCCTTTCTTCGTCAAGTAGGCCGGTATGTTCGTTCTTGTGAGTTATGACGTGAGCACTGTGAATTCTGCTGGGCGGAGGAGACTCCGGCGTGTCTCGAAGGCATGCCTCGACTTCGGCCAGCGCGTTCAGAACTCCGTGTTCGAGTGCATCGTCGATCCGGCTCAGTGGGCTGTACTCAGGGGCCGGCTTCTGTATGAAATGAAGGACGATGAGGACAGCCTGAGGTTTTACTTCCTGGGAGCGAACTACCGAAACAAGGTCGAACACCACGGAATCAAGGATGTACCGGATCTTGAAGGACCTATACTTTTCTAGCCGCGAACGTGAAGCTGACATGGATGATATGGCACGTTCGCGGAGCTGTAACATGTTGCAGTGCATCACTACACAGATCGTGTTGCGTCTATGAAGTTTCGATCTGTTGATTCAGAAGACGGTTCGCGGAAGCGACGCAGGTTCTTGTTGTCAAATATTACTATAGGTGCATGACGGTCGCGCCCCGCGCGGGCGCGTGGATTGAAACGC
>JAUCPW010000028.1 GCA_030373045.1 Candidatus Fermentibacter sp. | reverse complement strand
CCAGTAGCGATAGATGTATCAAGTGAAGGGTATCCCGGGATAAGAGCAGCGCCTCCTTATCGACCAGCGCCGTGGACAGCCCCCCCCGCCTTAAGACGGAGCCCCTCGACGGGGAAAGGCCGGCTTCGCCGGCCATCGAGGCGTGCCTCCCCCTGAACCCGATCGCGGTGAGCGAGAGGGCAAGGGCCGCCAGGACGGCCGATTCGGCTGTGAGTATGGCCGCCGCCCTCCCGGCGTACTGCCCGGGGCCGGAGGTGCCCAGCCTTGTCAGCACGGCCCCGAAGAGGGCGTGGGGCCAGGGAGAATGGCCGGCAGCCGGGAGCCCGGCTACGAAGCGGTGCACCGCCTGGAGGTCTCCGGCGCTGCTGTCCGGGATGACCAGCGCGCCGGGATCGGATCCTCTCAGGAAGACCAGTATCATGAGGGCGGACATCACCACGGCGCCGACGGCCCCTCTCCTGAGGCTCTGGATCGACCCGAGCCGCGACAGGACGGCGAGGACTATCGAGCCCGCGGCGGTAGAAGAGAGCACGAGCGGTACGAGAAGCGCCAGACCGGCGACGGCCACGCCCGGTCCGCTGCCGGTGGCCTCGGAGAATGCCAGTATTACGGGTACGCCCATCAGGAGTGTCGACCAGCCAGCGTAGAACCAGCTCTCGACGGTCCTGAAAACCGCCACTGCGGATGAGCGGACCGGCAGGCCGAGGAGCATCGAGGTCTCGCGAGACCTGTAGAGGATGGAGATCCCGCCGATGAGCGAGGAGACGGCGAGGAACACCGAGAAGGCCATGAATGCGGTGGAGAGGAGCCGGCCGGACAGGGCGACCCCGAACCCGGCGTCGTCTACTGCGATGAGCCTGCCGAAGAGGAAGAGGAAGAGGAAGTACATCGCGGGGGCGATGACCCCGAGCGTCAGGACGCCTGCGATCAGCTTGAGCCTGTTGCACTCCCACATGGAGGCGGCAGATCCGCGGACGGATCCGAGCTTGGTCCTGAGGAGGAGCCAGACGGTTCGAAACACGCCCCGAACATAAGGGATCGGCCGGCCCGGGGCACGAAGCCGCTCGCACAGCTATATTCGGAGCCGATCCCGTCATCCCGGCGAGGCGAATGGAGGTCGGTCCCCGATGCACGCTCTGTCACTGCTGATTTCGCTCATTGTTTCGACCGGTCCCGGTGCGGATCTCCTGCTCGTCGAGCGGGACGTCAGGACGGCCTCGGGCGAGGGCTGGTACGAGGCGCTCGACGTGGTTTTCAGGGACGCCGAATGGTTCATAGCCCTCTGTGACGATCCGGGGAGCGTCCCGGCCCCTGCGGAAATCCTGCTCGAGGGGCCCTTCGACCTCGACGACCTGGTCGTCGTCCACCTGGCTCCCGGAGCTGATCCTCGCACGGCCGGCCTTCTCGGGACCACGATCTTCGAGAGAGGCGACGTCGCCATCGTATCGATTCCGCAGGGGAGCCGGCCGATCACCGGCCTTCCCGGGACGAGGCTGGTGTCGCCCCTGAGGGTCGTCTGCGAGCGGAGCGGGGCGCCGGCCGTCCCTTCCGGCGTAACGGACGGGATGATCGACGACATGGTGGCCGCGGTGAGCCAGGACAGCATCATGGCCGTGATCCAGCATCTCGAGGACTACGGCACCAGGGTCTGCGTCATGGACGAGTACGACCAGGCGGCCGCCTGGGTGGACCAGTGGTTCGGGCTGCACTGGATCCCCTGCGACCAGCAGTGGTTCACCTTCTACGGCGACCAGACCAGCAACGTGATAGCCGAGATCCCGGGTGCGGTCTCGCCCGACTCGATCTACATCATCTGCGGCCACCTCGACTCCATCACATGGCCGATGGAGGAAACCGCCCCCGGGGCCGACGACAACGCCAGCGGGTCGGCCACCGTGCTCGAGGCGGCGAGGGTCATGGCTCCGTACCAGTTCAGGTACACGGTGAGGTTCATCTGCTTCAGCGCGGAGGAGGTCGGGCTCGTAGGCAGCGAATACTACGCCCAGTCGGCCTTCGAGGCAGGTGACGAGATCCTCGGAGTCATCAACCTGGACATGATCCTGTTCGCCCCCGCCGGGTACGACTCGCTCTGGATCCCCTACGACTCCCAGTCGCAGGCCCTGGCCGAGGCGGTGGCGCAGGCGATGGACACCTACGTGCCTTCGCTGGACGTGGTGACCGAGTACGATCCCTCGGCCACCTACAGCGACCATTCCTCGTTCTGGAACTGCGGCTACCCCGCCGTGCTGGGCATCGAGTACGACGTCGACTACAACCCCTGGTACCACACGACCACGGATCTTCTGGCCAACTACACCGGATACTGGCCGTTCGGTACGGACTGCGTGAGGGCGTCGGTGGCCGCGCTCGCGTCCCTGGCCCAGCCAGTCGGACCTTCGGGCATCAACGGCGGCGGCGGAAGCGCATGCGCATCCCTGTCGGTCTCCCCGAACCCGGCCTCCGGAAGCGCAGCCCTGACGATGTGCGGGGCCCCGGCGGGGGTCTTCGCGTGCAGGATCTACGGGCTGGACGGCAGGATCGTCTCGGAGTGCGCCCTCGATGGTGCGACGCCTCTCGAGCTGGACCTTTCCGGCCTCCCGGCAGGGGTCTACGCCGTGGGATGGGACGGAGAAGGGCTGTCCGGCGCCTCGAGGCTGGTCGTGCTGGACTGACGCGACCTCTGGATCAGGGCCTTCCCGCCACCATGAAGTAGCCGAGCGGGAAGGCCCTTTCCGTACTCTCGGAGATGTGCCTCACGAACCGCATCCGCCCGAGGAGCGAGACGGCCGACTGGAGCAGCCCTGCGATCAACGGGCCCACCGCACGGACACACACCAGGTTCTTGGCCAGGAGGTCCGCAAGCACTTCGGGCGATCCGCCGATGGATTCGAACCGCAGGATCTCGAAGCCGGACATGGAAGCGAAGCGCTTCAGGGCGTACTCCGTATACCGGAAGTAGTCGTGGGGCTCCTCATGGAGCCGGTAGAGGAAGGGCGTGTTCATGACGATGGTCCCTCCGGGCGACAGGATGCGGTAGAGCTCCGACCAGAGGAGGCCGGGCTCCGGGATGTGCTCCATGACGTCCGAGAGGATGACGGTGTCGAAGGATCCGTCTCGGAACGGGAGCTTCCTGGACAGGTCGCACTCGAGGTCGAGGTAGTCCCTTCCGTGGATGGTCCCGGCCCAGTCGACGCATATGTAGTCGGAGACAAGGGGTCTGCACAGGCCGGCCAGCGGGGCCTTCCCGCAGCCCAGGTCGACCGTCCTCCCCCGCGCGAACGTGGGCAGGCACCTCTCGTAGCAGGCTGCGATCATGCCGGTGAAGAGCCTCGAGCCCGGGCTCACCTCGCGCGGGTTGCGCGATGCCCCCAGCCGGCCCCGGCATGAAACGAACTTGGAAGGTTTCCAGAGATCCGCGTTCCTCATGCACTCCATCCGCATTCCCAACCTTAGTTTCGTCCGGTGGCCGCCGCTGGTCAAGACCGGGCCGGCGGGGATCCGGGACGGACATGCGAGAAGGGGCCGGCAACGAAAAAGGGCGGCCCCGAAGGGCCGCCCTCTCAGAGAACAGCGGGGTTATCGCCTGCTGCCCATTCCGCCGCCGGTGCGCTCCCTGTCGGTGGCGAAGTCGACGCGGACGTTGCGGCCGTCGATGACGGCGTTGTCCATGGCGTTCTTCGCAGCAAGGGCGCTGTCGGAGGAGGCGAAGGTCACGAACCCGAACCCGCGGGACCTACCGGTGTCGCGGTCCTGGACGACGCGGGCCTCGGTGACCTCACCGTGGACCGAGAACGCCTTCTCGAGGGACTGGTCTGTGGTAGCCCATGCAAGGCCTCCGACGAACAGCTTGTTGCTCACAGTATCTCCTTCTCGGGGCTCCCGCCCCCTGTCGGCTCCGAACCCGAAGCCATCTCTTCCCCGGCTGTCAGGGCGCCGGGATGCCCAAGCCCTGAGGGCTTCCTTGGATCAGGCCTCGAATCGGGGAGCACATACACTCGACAAGGAGGGATGACGGAACCCCAAGCCAAGAATCTGAAACCGCGTGTTATATCGGGGATGACGCATGCGCCGTCAAGACCCGGGCGGTTCGAATCCGTCCAGCCTGTCGAGCATGAGCGTCAGGAGCTCGATCGCGGTCTCTGCGTCGTGCGAATGGATGACCGATCCAGGGCCGTGCCCGTACCTGTTCGGGACCGAGAGGCAGATCGCATGGGGCCCGGCCCCCCACTTCTGCATGGAGGAGGTGTCGGTCCCCCCTGCGAGGAGGATCTCCATCTGATGGTCTATCCCCGCCTCCTCCGCCAGCCCGCGGGTGAACTCGACGAGTTCGGGCGAGCTGATCACCGAGCCGTCCATGTACTTCACGGCGACTCCGTCCCCCAGCCGGGCGATGCGCAGCCGGGGCGGGGCCTCGGGGATGTCGCCCGCGCCGGTGACGTCTATGGCGATGGCGATGTCGGGGCGGACGTCCTGGGCGGCCACCGTGGAGCCGCGGAGCCCCACCTCCTCCTGGGAGGTGCCCACTGCGTGTACCTCGATGCGCTCGTTGCGGAAGCGCCTGAAGGCCTCTGCCATCACGAACACGCCCACCCTGTCGTCGAAGGCCTTTCCGAGCAGGCAGTTCCCGATCCGCGTGAACGGCGTGGACATGGAGACCCAGTCACCCCGCGAAATCTCTCGGACGACATCGTCCTTCTTCATGCCCGTGTCGATGTAGAGCTCGTCGAGCCTCAGGGCCCTGTTCTGGTGCTCGGGCAGCCACGCCGCCCTCCTCTGCACCACCCCCGGGAGGACGCCGCCCTTCCGCGTGTGGATCCTGACGGCGTGGCCGATCATGTTCTCCGCGGTCCAGCCGCCCAGGGGGGCGAGGGAGATGAAGCCGTCGTCGTCGATGTTGAACACGAGGAAACCTATCTCGTCGGTGTGGGCGGCGAGCATCACCTTCGGGCCGCTCCCGTCGCCCTTCCTGACGAAGTGGATGTTCTTGACGGCATCCACCCTCACCGAGTCGGCCGAATCCGCGAGGCGTGCGTGGAGGATGGCGTTGACCGCATCCTCCCTGCCCGAAACCCCGTCGGCCTCGCAGAGGGCTCCCAGGAAACCGAGATCGATGTCATCGACGGCCATGGCGCCCTCCTAGGGTTCGATCCAGGTGAATCCGGCCGCGTCCATCCAGCCGCCCGGCGCCTCCCCGGCATAGTCGAGCGTGCCCAGTACCGCCCTGGCCGCCTCGGCGGGAGGCAGCCCCTTCTCGAGAATGCAGTCCAGGTAGAAGAATTCGATTATCGCGCTCCCCGCCCAGTCGACGCTCTTGGTGTAGCCGGAGATGATGAAGTCCTCGTCCCAGTCGCTCCTGGACGACATCACCCGCGCGGGCAGGCCGCCGCCCATGACGAGGCAGCTCGAGAAGTGGAGCAGCGCGAGGTTCCGGCACGGGGCGAGCGCCTCGGCTATCGCCCTGCCGTCGAGAGTCTCGTCGGCAAGGGAGATGCCGTTCTCCGAGGCATGGCACGAGAGCAGCAGGTAGACACTGCCCGGCAGGGATGCGGCCTCGAGCGCGAAGAGCTGGAGATCCGACCTGTCGTGTATGAACCTGTGCCTCACCCTGACGCCCTCCACCCTCGCGAAGAACGCAGCGAGCATCTCGCCGAACGAGTACTCGGGCTCGTCCATGCCCGACTGCCACTCTGCCTCGAGGATCACCAGCCAGCGGGCGTTCCCGTCTCCGGCGGAGCCGCTCCTGGTGCCCACCCAGGGCGCCCATGCCGACGATCCGTCGGCGCGCCACTCCCCGGAGATCGCGGTTCCGTCGGCGGAGAGGTCGAACCAGCCCTCTCCCGAGGCGGCAGGTTCGGTGTAGGTGAAGACGAAGCGGCCGCTGCCGTCGATCGTGCCCTCCACCGTGCACATGCCGCTCATGATGTAGTAGCCCGAGACCGAGGAGCCCTCCTGCGTCAGGACGAGAGTGCCATATGTGGTCTCCCACGAGCCCGAGAAGTCGGGAAGGGCCTGCCCCTGCCCGCACGCCGCCGAAGGCAGCAGGGCCGCCGCGAGGAGAAGGCCGGTGCGGCTCACTCGAGCACCGCCCTTATCCTCCTGATGCCCTGGGAGGAGCTCTTCTCCGACTGGATGACGAACCTTCCCATCCCTCCCGTGCGCTCCACGTGGGGTCCCCCGCAGATCTCCATCGAATAGCCGCCTATCCTGTAGACCTTCACCTTCTCGCCGTACCTGGACTTGAAGAGGCCGATGGCCCCCATCTCCCCGGCCTTCTCGACCGTCTCCTCCGTGAACGTGACCTCCAGGTCGGCTTCGATCGCGGCGTTCACACGCCTCGCGACCTCCGACAGCTCTTCGGGCGTCATGGCCCGGGGATGGCTGAAGTCGAACCTGAGCCTCTCGTGGGTGATGTTGCTCCCCTTCTGCTCGACGTGGTCGCCCAGCACCTCGCGGAGAGCCCTGTGCAGCAGGTGGGTGGCCGTGTGGAGCTTCGTCACCATGTCGCTGTGGTCGGCCAGGCCGCCCCCGAACTTGCGGTCGAGGCCGGCCCTCGACAGCTCGCGGTGCTTGTCCAGAGCCTGGGCGTATCCCTCGGCATCCACCTCGAGGCCGTTCTCGCGGGCCAGCTCGGTGGTGAACTCAACCGGGAAGCCGTAGGTGTCGTAGAGCCTGAATGCGACCCTTCCCGGTATGGTCCTCGACGGGTTCTTCAGGAGGTTCGGCAGGAGCTTCTCGAACTCCCTCATCCCGGCCTGGAGGGTCTTCTCGAACTGCGACTCCTCCTTCTCCACCTCGGAGAGGATGAAGGCCCTGTTCCTGGTCAGTTCGGGATGGACGTGGGATTCGCCCTCGATGACGAGCCTGGCGAGATCCGGCAGGATCGGGCCCTCGATGCCCAGCTTCCTCGCGTGCCGCACCGCCAGCCTGAGAAGGCGCCTCAGCACGTAGCCCTGGTCGAGGTTCGACGGCGGTACGCCCATGTCGTCGCCGAGGATGTGGGTGGACGACCGGGCGTGGTCCGCGATGATCCTCATCGACCTGCGGGCCTCGGGATCGGATTCGGGATCGAGCCCGGAGGCCTTCTCAAGGAATTCGAACACGGGCCTGAAGAGCGGGATGCCGTAGATGCTGTCGCAGCCGTTCATCATCGCCACGGTGCGCTCCACGCCCATCCCGGTGTCGACGTTCCTCTGGGCAAGCGGCTCGTAGGAGCCCTCCCTGGTCTTGTCGTACTGCATGAAGACGTCGTTCCAGACCTCGAAGTACTTGCCGCAGCCGCACCCGGGACGGCACGACGGGCCGCAGGGCTCCTTCCGGGTATCGATGAACATCTCGGTGTCGGGGCCGCACGGTCCCGTCACGCCGGCCGGGCCCCACCAGTTGTCCTCGCGGCCCAGGAAGTGGATCCTCCCGCGCGGGATGCCCATCTCCTCCCAGATGCGGGCGGCCTCTTCATCGGGAGGGACCTGCCCCTCGCCGGCGAATACCGTCACGCTCAGGAGAGCCGGGTCGAAGCCGAGCCACTCCCTCCCCGTCAGGAATTCGTAGCTCCAGGTGATCGCCTCGCGCTTGAAGTAGTCGCCGAGCGACCAGTTGCCGAGCATCTCGAAGAAGGTGAGGTGCGAACAGTCTCCCACGGAGTCGATGTCGCCGGTCCTGATGCACTTCTGCAGGTCCACGAGCCTGCGCCCCGCGGGGTGCCTTCCTCCCATGAGGTAGGGCACGAGGGGATGCATGCCCGCCGTGGTGAAGAGGACGGTGGAGTCGTTCTCGGGTATGAGGGATGCGCCGTCTATGCGGGCATGTCCCCGACCCACGAAGAAGTCGATGAAAAGGGACCTGAGTTCGTCGGAAGTCATGGGATGGAGCCTCCGGGCGGGCTAGAGGGTCTTGTCGTAGATCCTGTAGGTCTTGTACACGGCGGTGTTCATCTCCTCTTCGAGGATCGTCCTGAGCGCGTGGTTGTCCTCGAGCACCCAGGAGAGCTCCGACCAGGTGACGCCCATCCTGAAGCCGGTCTCGATCATCCTCGATATGATGAGGCTCTCCAGCCCGCATCCGCGCCATTTCTCGCGCACTGCGAGCAGGATCACCCTGACGCCGTCGATCCTGATGCGGAAGGGCGGGACCTTGAGCCTGAGGAAGGTGCCGAGCAGGCTGCCCCGCGCTGCATGGAAAGCTGCGTTGGCGTCGAGGAGACCCACGGCGAAGGCCACGGCCCTGCCGTTCTCGTAGACGACAGGCGCGAGGTCCTCCACCAGCATGAGGGAGAGGTCCTTCGCCATCTGCCTGAACTCCGCGTCGGTCATCGGGACGAAGCCCCAGTTCGCGCTCCAGCATTCGTTGTAGATGTCCATCAGGGTCAGGACGTCCTCATAGAGATGCTTCCGCCTCACCGTGCGGACCTCGGCCCCGGTCCTCCTCTCGACGAGACCGGCAAGCCTCCTCATCCTGTCCCATCTGATCGTGTCCTTCTCCAGCAGGTATGCCAGCACGTCCTTGGACTTGGCCAGACCGGCCGCCTCGATCCGCATGCCGTGGTACGGCGGGTTGTAGGTCATCATCAGCACCGGCCTGCGGTCGAACCCGTCGACGAGAGTGCCGATCTCCTCGTTGGTGGAGAAGTTCATCGGCCCCCTGACGGTATCCATCCACCGCGTGCGGAGCCAGGCGGATGCGGTCTCCAGCAGGGCATCGAAGACCTCCTGGTCGTCCACGGCCTCGAGGAAGCCGAAGAAGCCGGTCCTGTCGTGATGGAATTCGTTGTGGGCCCGGTTGACGATGGCGCAGATGCGCCCCACGGGCTTTCCCGAGGAATCCCTGGCAAGGAAGCATGCGGTCTCGCCGTGCTGGTGGAAGGGGTGCCCGCGGGAGGGGTCGAGCATGTCGCGCTGCATGCTCCGGATCGGGGCCACCCACAGGGGATCGCCCTCGTACAGGCGGAACGGGAGCTCCACGAACTCCCTGAAGCCTCTTCCCTCGACGGGATCTATCCTGAGGGGCATCCCGGGGCTGCCGTCAGCCTATCAGGCCGAACCTGCGGCCCACTCGCTCGAAGACCTCCAGGGCCCGGTCGATCATCTCGTCGGTGTGGGTGGCCATGTAGCTGGTGCGGAGCATGGCCTGGTCGGGGGCCACGGCGGGGCTCACGACGGGGTTGGTGAACACGCCCTCCTGGTCGAGCGCCTGCCATATCCTGAAGGTGAGGATGCTGTCTCCGATGATGATGGGGACGATGGGGGCCTCCGAGTTGCCGACGTTGAATCCGAGGGACCTCAGGCCGTTTCTCGACCTCTCGGCGGCCCTGTGCATCCGCACCATCAGCTCCGGCTGCTCCTCGAGGATCTCGAGGGCGGCCATCACGGTCGCCACGGCGGCCGGCGGGAGGCTGGCGGAGAAGATCTCGGTGCGGGCCTCGTGCTGGATGAAGTCGATGACCTTGTCCATGCCGGCGGCGAAGCCGCCGATGCAGGCGAACGACTTGCTGAAGGTGCCGACCTGGAGGTCGACCTCGGCCTCGCAGCCGAAGTGCTCGGGGGTGCCCCTCCCGTGTGCTCCCATCACGCCCACTCCGTGCGCGTCGTCGACCATCACCCTGGCACCGTGCTTGCGCGCCAGCCTGACGACGCCCGGAAGGTCGGCCAGATCGCCCTCCATGCTGAAGACCCCGTCGGTGACGATCATGACCGGGCCCTCTTCGCGCTGGAGGAGCTGGTCGAGATGCTCCATGTCGTTGTGGCGGTACTTCACCACCCTGGAGTAGCTCATCCTGGTGCCGTCGATGATCGAGGCATGGACGGAGCGGTCGACGAACAGCAGCTCGTCCTTCTGGCCGAGCGCGCCGATCACGCCCAGGTTGGTCTGGAAGCCCGTGCTGAAAGTGACCACCTTCTCGCGGTGGAGGAACCTGGCCAGCTTCTCCTCGAGCTCCACATGGAGGTCGAGGGTGCCGTTCAGGAACCTGCTGCCGGTGCATCCCGTCCCGTACTTCTGGATGGCCTCGGCGGACCTGGCCATCACGAGCGGGTGGTTGGTGAGACCGAGGTAGTTGTTGGACCCCAGCATGATGACGCTGTGCCCCTCGATCTCCATGACGGGGCCCACCTGCCCGCTGAGGGGCTTGAAGTAGGGATAGAGCCCCATCTTCTTGACCTCGTCGGCCCTTGTGTACTCGAGGCATTTCCTGAAAATGTCGGGACGAGTCATATTGCAGCACTCCCGCGTGACGGTAATCGGCGGGAGATTGTAAGCAGGCGGGATACCCAAGTCAACGGAGCTTGCGATGAAAAAGGCCTTTCTCACCGGAGTGACCGGCTTCCTCGGGCTCCATCTCGCACGGACCCTGGCCGCCGAGGGCTGGGAAGTGTCGTCCGTCTGCAGGGACCTGTCGGATACGTCGGGCGTGACCTGCTGCAGCAGGATCGACAGGATCGAGATGCTCGACCCGTCGGCCTACGGCGAGGCGATCCGGGGTGCGGACGCGGTGTTCCACCTCGCGGGCGCCACGTCAGCCCGCAGCCGGGAGGCCTTCGACAGGGCGAACGCCGCAGTCACCGCCGCCGTTCTCGAGGCAAGGCGCCTCTTCTCTCCGGAGGCGAGGTTCATATACGTATCGAGCCTTTCGGCCGGCGGGCCGGCTGGCTCGGGACCGCTGACCCCCTACGGCCGGAGCAAGCTCCTGGCGGAGTCGATAGTGAAGCGCGGGACGGGATGGGTCGTGGTGCAGCCCCCGGCGGTCTTCGGGCCCGGCGACGATGCGATGGCGCCCCTGTTCCGCAATGCGGCGAAGGGCCTCTTCCCGTCGCCGTGGGGCAGGGGGGGCACTCCGCTGGTCTACGGGCCCGATCTGGCGGGATTCCTGGCCCTGGCGGCCGTGAAGCCCTCCCTGGAGGGAATGGTGTTCGAGCCGTCCTACGGGCGCGCCTTCACGTGGGAGGACATCAGGGCCCTGCTGCAGCAGGCCGCCGGGAGACGGGTCACACGTGTGGCGCTCCCGCCCCCTCTGGTGCTGGCGGCCGGATGGATCTCGGGCATCATGGGCGGGATGGCGGGACGCAGCCAGGTGTTCGACCTTCACAAGGCCCGGGAGATGGTGGCGAAAGGCTGGAACCCGTCGGACCCGAAGGTCGCGGAGCTCACGGGATGGAGCCCGCCCACACCCCCGGACGAGGCCTTCTCGAAGACAATGGAGTGGGTCCGTCAGCGCTTGTAGCCGAATCTCCTGAGCAGTTCCCTGCGCGAGGACACATCCTCGTCCGATTCGACAGCCGTCGGCGGGGAGCCGTCCATCACCCCGAGAACCCCTCCCCCGTCAGCGGTCCGGGCCACCACGACCCCGACCTGGTTCGACGTGGCGCAGAATATCGTGCAGACCTCGGGCACCGCCCTGACGGCGGGAAGCACCTGGATCGGCCAGGTATCGCCCAGCACGACCAGGAAGACGTGCCCGCAGCCGAGGCGGAGCATGTTCTCCTCGGCTACCTTCCTGAGCTCGGGATCGGTCCCCTCGCTCCTCACCAGGCAGGGTCCCGAGGCCTCTGCGAAGGCGAGCCCGAACCTCGCCCCGGGCGCGGACGAGGCGACCGCCTCGTAGACATCCTCGGCCGTCTTGATGAAGTGGGCCTGGCCGAGTATGACGTTGGATCCCTCGGGGCAGGACAGCCGCACGATTTCAAGGGACATCCCGGGCATCATCAGCCCCTCCCCGGCCGGACAGCTCTCACGGCCGTCATCTGAGCCGCCCCGCGAGCATCTCCCTTACCTCCGGCACCCCGCCCTGGAGGATCAGGTACCCGTCGGGCGGCTCCTGGGGGGTCATCTCGTGGGAGATCGGGGTGGTCATCAGCCTGCGCACCTCTTCGTGATCGCGCCCCACGGCGAGCGCCCAGCTCAGCTTCATGTAGGCGACCTCGGGGAGCATGTTCGCGAGGGGCACTACTCCCCTCTGCATCAGCAGGCGCCCCGTGTCGTACACGTACATCTGCGAGTACCCCCACAGGGTCTGCACGGTCATGTAGACGTGGACGCCCGCCTCGACCGCCAGCCTGAGGGGTTCGTACAGCGGCTTGTTTACGTGGCCGAGCCCCGTGCCGGCGATGATGATGCCCTTGTAGCCGTTGTCCACGAGGCTCGTGATCATGTCGGGCTTCATGTTGGGGTAGTAGTAGACGATGGCCGCATGCTCGTCGAAGACGGGGCGGATGCAGGGCTTCCGGGAGGAGTCCCTGCGCCTGTAGTCGGCCTTCAGATAGGTGAAGCTCTCCCTGTCGACCATCGCCAGAGGGATGTCGCCTATCGTCCGGAATGTGCTGCGGTAGCTCGAGTGCATCTTCCTGACCCTCGTGCCCCTGTGGAGCAGGGCGTACTTGTCGCTGGTGGGTCCGAACATGCAGACCATCACCTCGGCAGCGTCGCAGTAGGCGGCGGTCCGGGTGGCGTGTATGAGGTTCAGCGCGGCGTCGCTGGAAGGCCTGTCGCTGGATCTCTGGGATCCGACGAGCACCACCGGGACGGGGAGATCCTGGCACATGAAGGAAAGGACTGCCGCGGTATGGTGCATCGTGTCGGTTCCGTGGCCTATCACGATCCCGGAGGTGCCCTTCTCGATCTCCCTGCCTATGGCTTCGGCGAGGGCGATGTACTGGACGGGGCCCATGTCCTCGCTGAAGATGCCGAACAGCTTCTCCGTGCTCAGGTTGCAGATGTCGGCCAGCTCGGGCACCGCCCCGTACAGCTCGCCCGGCGAGAACGCCGGGATGACCGCCCCGGTGCGGTAGTCGAGCCGGCTCGCGATCGTCCCCCCGGTGCCCAGCAGCTTCACGGAAGGCAGAATCGGGTTGAACGGGAACTCCTTCTCGGGGATCTTGTAGTGGGCCTCCCTGGAGCCCGTCTTCACCGCCGCCGTCACCTTCGACGAAGCGATGCCGATGTTGTATCCGCTGGAGAGCTTGAGTACGATGTGGCTGTCATCCGCGGTCTCCGATCTCGGCAGGATGACGCCCTGGAACGAGTTGCCGTCGGCTGTCAGATCGACGTCGTCCCACACCGAGATGCCGAACTTCTCCAGCGCTGCGCGCGCCGGACCCCTGTAGCCCTTCATGGAATCGGAACCGGAAGAAGTCATCGCAGAATCCCTTTCGGCGGGCTTCATGCCCTCCCTGAGTCGTGGTGTTATGGCTAGAAACGCTTCCTGTGGCTGGCCGGGAGGATACCCAGCAGCTTCCTGTAGTTGGCCACCGTCCTCCTCTTCACCTGCAGGCCCCTCGCATTCAGCATCGCCGAGAGGTCGCAGTCCGAGTAGGGCCGGGTCGGGTCCTCCCCTTCCACGATCCTCCGGAGCTCCTCCTGGGCGGTCCTCGTCGAGACGTCCTCGGCGCCGGCGAGCCTGCGGCTGAAGAAGAACGCGAGTTCGCTGATCCCCTGCGGGGAATCGAGGTACTTGCCGTTGATGGCTCTGCTGATGGTCGACTGGTTGCGCCCGAGGGCCCCGGCTACCTGCTGGAGCGTCAGCGGCTTGAGCGCATCGACTCCGTCGTCGAAGTAATCGCTCTGGTACGAGGCCAGGAACTGCCCGATGCGCAGGACGGTGTCCTGCCTCTGCTGGATGGCCTTGATGAAGTGGCTGGCGCGATCGTACTTCTTCTTCACGTACTCCCTGGCCTGGGGATCGCTGTGCGGCGACTCCAGCACCCTCCGGTTCCTCTCGGAGATGACCAGCGAGGGGAACCTCGTGTCGTTCAGCAGGGCGATGTACTCCCCCTCGACGCGGATCACGGAGATGTCCGGGATGACGACGGTGTTGTTGTCGGGCGAGAAGTCGGAGCCGGGGAAGGGATTGAGGCCCCGGACCCTCTCCATCGCATCCTGGATGTCCTTCGGAGTCACCCTGAGAGCCCTGGCCAGGACAGGGTACTGCCCCTCGGGCAGGAGGTCGAAGAACTCGTCGATCAGGCGGTACTCGAGGCTGTCGGCCGGCGTCCCGCGCTGGTCGAGCTGTGCGAGCAGCGCCTCCCTCACGGTGGAGCACCCCACCCCGGTGGGCTCGAGCGACCTCACCAGCTCGACCGCCCTGTCCAGGAGCCCGGAGGGCCCTGGCCAGTCGGCCGCGAGGTTCTCCCTGCCCATGGACAGGAGGCCGTGCCTGTCGAGGGAGTAGACGACGTATCTGACGGCCTCCTCCAGATCCGGTCCCGGCCTCAGATCCCGCGCCTGGGCCAGCAGATGCTCGGAAAGGGTCGTCCGCCCGACGTACTCGGGCCTCCAGGGCTCCTCGGAGGAACCTCCCCTGTAGTCCTGAGACCCGTCCTCGAGATCCGCGAGGAACTCCAGGTGGTCCTCCCGTTCGTCGTCCCTCCTGGGTTCGGGGTCCTCGTCGTCCGACGGCCCCGGCGCCTCGCCCTCGGAGGGCTGTTCTCCGGCAGGGCCCTCCGCGGGGACATCCCCCGGCTCCTCGCCGGGAGCCGGATCCTCGGGGGACTGGTCGCGGGTCGAGTCGTCCTGCTGGACTTCGAGGAGCGGATTCTCGTTGAGCTCCTGCTCTATGAGGTCATCGAGGTCGGTAGAGGACATCTGGAGCATCTCGAGGGACTGCTGCATCACGGGGTTGAGAGTGAGGTTCTGCTTCAGGAAGATGCCGGTTTCCTGCCTCAGCTCGGGTCTGTACATCAGAGCCTGAACCTCTCGCCGAGATAGATCTTGCGCGCCTCCGGGTCCTCCGCGAGAGCCTCGGCGGACCCGGAGATCAGCACTCTCCCGTCGAACATGATGTATGCACGGTCGGTGATCGCCAGGGTGTCGCGGACGTTGTGGTCGGTGATGAGCACGCCGAGCCCCGACCTGCTGAGGTTCCGCACGATGCCCTGGATCTCGGCGACGGCTATGGGATCGATGCCCGCGAACGGCTCGTCGAGGAGGAGGAACGAGGGTTCCGTGACCAGGGCCCTGGCGATCTCGACCCTGCGCCTCTCGCCGCCCGAGAGGGTGTATGCCTTCTGGTCGGCCAGCCTCGTGATGCCGAGAGCATCCATCAGCCTGTCGCGCCTCTCGATCCTCTCGGACCTCCTGAGGCGCAGCGTCTCAAGGATGCTCATCAGGTTGTCGGCCACGGACATCTTCCTGAACACGCTCGACTCCTGGGGGAGGTAGCCGATCCCGAGTCTCGCCCTGCGATACATGGGCAGCCCGGTGATCAGCCTTCCGTCGAGGCTCACGGAGCCGCCGGTGGGCCTGATGAAGCCCACTATCATGTAGAAGGTCGTAGTCTTGCCGGCGCCGTTGGGGCCCAGCAGGCCGACGATCTCCCCCCTGCCCACGGTGAGGCTCACGCCGTTCACGACGCGCCTCTTCCTGTACTCCTTCACGAGGTCGGCGGTGGTCAGCCGCTCCCATCCGCCCGCAGTCACAGGCTGTCCTTCCGGCAGCGGGGAAGACCCCGTGCCCGGCCCTGTCACGACACGGCCGGACTCCAACCCGCCCTGAATCACAGCCCGTCCCCCAGGTAGGAGTAGGATCCCGTGGCCGATCCGGTGATGCAGACCGACTCCACGGAGCCCGATTCGTACCTGACCACGAGATGCTGGCCCGAGACCGTGTTGCTCTCCTCCCGGGCGGCGGCCTCCCCGCCCGCCCTGTAGACGAGGGTGACCGAGTTCATGAGGTCCACGGAATCGGGTTCGCCTCCGGCGAAGGCGAAGTACGCGCTCTCGGAAGAGAACCAGGTTTCGGAGGGAGGGGTCTCCCCCGTGTCGACGATGTACCCGTCGGCGGCCCCCTCGATCCTTATGCTCCTTATCTCGCCGCCATCCAGCTCGGCCTTCATCCAGTTGCCGGACAGCCTGTTCTCCCCCTCGGTCACGACGGGGCCGCCGAGCATCTCGACAGTCTCGTCGAGGCCGGAGTAGACCAGGAATTCGGACACGGCAGTCACTCCCTCGGAGGGATAGTCGAGGACTGCGTTCCCCTGGGCCTCGGCCCTGTCCGAGTCGGGGAGGAACTCGAGGCGGTCGGCCGTGATCACCAGGCTGTCGCCCTCCTCGAACCTCCGGAGCACGGGCTCGGAGGTGACGAAGATGCTCCCCCTCCCGCTGTCGTACATCGCGTACTCTCCTGTGACGTCCCCGACCCAGGGGCCGGTCATGTGGACCCCTCCCCGGGCCACGGCCTTGCCGAGAAGCCTGAACCAGGTCACCTCTTCGGCCCTCAGGACGTTCGATCCGTCGGTCAGTTCGACGTTGCCCGTCAAGACCGCCGTTCCGGCGGTCCTGTCGTAGAGGAGCCTCGAGGCCGAACCCTCCAGGGTGTCGGATTCTATCTCCACGTTCCCCAGGAACAGGGCACGGCCCGCCTGCTGCCAGACCCTCCCCGAATCGGCGGTGACGGAGACGAAGCCGTCCGTCACCTCGACGTCCCCGCCGAGATCGACCACGAGTTCCCCGTCGCCGGTCTCGCTGCCGGACGCCCTCGCGGCACTCACGGTGAAGACCCCGGCGAGGGCTGCGGTCGATGCCGCGAGCGCGAGGAGGCTACTCCTCAATGCCGACCTCCCCGCTGTAGACGGCGGTGAAACTCTCCCTCACGTCGACTCCGGCCGCCGAGCCGAGGCTCCTGTCGAGGACGACGCCCCGGCCGGTAAGATATGTCGTGCCGAGGCTGTCGGGGACTTCGAGGACGGCCAGGCAGTCAGTCATGAACGAATCGAGGCTGTCGCACCATATGAGCTCCGGGGATGTGAGCACCCTGCCTTCGGAGGTCTCCACCCTGGCATCCCCCCAGGCTCTGAGCATCGCCCCGTTGTCGAGGGCCTCGCCCGAGTCCGAAGTGAGCATCGAGGCCGGCATGTCGGCCTCGTACATCACGAGCCTGACGCCCCACATGAGGAGGGTGCTGTCCTGCTCGTGGAAGGTTCCCCCTTCGCACTCGAGCCTCCAGTTCCTGCCCCCGGGGGCGGCTTCCGTCAGAGAGAAGGCGCCGAGCTGCTGGACCTCCCCCGATTCCTCCGAGTAGGTCCTCGAGCCTTCAGCGCAGGCCAGGAGAGCCAGGAGGACGGCGGCACCAGCGCTCGTGAAACCAGATCCACTGGGAGGGATCGGCCCTGATCCAGCCCTCGATGATCGCATTGAGACATGACGTGAGGCGGACGTGTCCGTCGTCGCCCGTGAAGGCTCCCGGGTCGAGCGCCTCTTCGATGACGAGGAGATGCGAACCATCATTCCTCCGGACGATGTGGAGAGGGACCACGGGTATACCGAACCTGACAGCCAGCCTGGCCGGGCCTGTCGGAGTCAGGGCGGGCAGCCCGAAGAAATCGACGAACTCCGATTCGACCGCGGTCGTGTCCTGGTCGATGAGAATACCCACAGCCGCGTTCGTGCGCAACAGCCCCAGGAGGGGCCTGGCTCCGGAAGCCCTGTCCAGAACGGTGACATCGTGCATCGACCTCAGCCGGCCGAGCCTGGTGTCCGCAGCGGAACCGGAGAGCCGCCTCCCGACAACCCCGGTCCGGTGACCGAGAAGGACGACGGCCCTCGGGATGAGCTCCCAGGCGCCGTAATGGGCCGTGATGCAGATCGCTCCCCTCCCCTTCCCGAGGGCCTCCTCCAGGAAGTGCGCCCCCTCGACCCCTACGGCACTGCGGAACTCGAGGTCCGATGCGTAGGAGAGCCTCACGAAATCGATCATCGACAGGATCATTCCTCGATAGACCGGGAACGGATCCACATCGAGCCCGGATGGCGCCAGGATGTTCCGCCTGTGCCTGTCGATCATCGTATTCGCCCGCGAGGGGAGGGCGGAGGCGACCCGGGCCGCGGCGGAGGCCGAGGCTTTCAGCAGCGGCATCGGCGCCCGGCGGGCGCAGGACAGCAGGAGGTCGACGGCAGGCCGCTCGAGGGCGTGCCGGAGAGCCCGGAAGGGGAGCCTCCTCCTGGGCACCGCAGCCTCAGTAGATCCCGGCGCGCATGATGTCGTGGAGGAACACAAGGCCGACCGGCCTGGAATCCCCGTCCACTACGACCAGGCTGGTGATGCCCTTCTGCTCCATCCTGGCCAGAGCCGCCGTGGCCGGCTCGGACGGGGTGGCCACCACGGGACCGCGGATGAGCACTTCGGAGAGCCTGAGGTTCCCTATGTCCGTCCGGTCGCGCATGAGCCTGCCGAGGTCCCCGTAGACGAAGATGCCCGACAGGGCTCCCGACCCGTCCGTGCTGAAGCAGACCCCCCTGTGCCTCGTCATGGTCTCCACCGCGTCGGGGAGGAGCGTGTCCTCCGGCAGATCCGGCAGGGGGGGAGGGACCATCATGTCCGAAACCCTGCTCAGCAGCTTCCTCCCGAGTATTCCGCCGGGGTGTATCTCCGCGAAGTCCTCGGGCGAGAACTCGCAGGCGGATAGGAGGGCCATCGCGATGGCGTCACCCGTGACCAGCATGGCTGTCGTACTCGCCGTCGGGGCGAGGTTGTAGGGGCAGGCTTCCGGCAGGTCGGGCAGGGGGAGCACGACTGCGGACGCCCTTCCGAGGATGGAATCCTCCCTGCAGATAGAGACGATCGGGATGCCCAGCCCCGAGAAGCGGGGCAGGAGGGCGGCGAGTTCGGGCGTGTTGCCGCTGCGGGAGAGGATCAGGGCTGCGTCCCCCCTCTCGAGGAGGCCCAGGTCTCCGTGGACCGCCTCGGCGGGATGAAGGAAGAAGGCGGGTGTCCCGGTGCTCGTCATCGTGGCGGCGATCTTCCTGGCGATGAACCCCGATTTCCCGATGCCCGAGACGATCACCTTGCCCCGGGCGCCGTGGAGGATGCCTACCGCATTCTCGAAACGGCCCGCGATCAGACGCCGGGTTTCCTCGAGCCAGCGCATCTCGGCGTCGAAGACCCTTCCGGCCTCCTCCATCGAGCCGTTCACCGGAGCCTCCCGTCGAGCAGCATGTCGACCACCTCGCGGACGGCTCCCGAGCCGCCCGGGCGGGATGTGACGATCTGGCACACCGACTTCACCGAGGGACGGGCGTTCGAGGGGCAGGCCGACACCCCGGCGGCCTCCAGGGCGGGGATGTCCATCTCGTCGTCGCCCATGTAGAGCGCAGACGCAGGTTCGATGCCGAGATGGACGCAGAGGTCGTCGAGTGCCTTTCGCTTGTCGGTGCAGCCAAGAAGGAGATACCTGATCCCGAGGTCCCTCGCGCGCCGCCGGGTGGATTCCAGATCGCGGAACGATATGAGAGCCAGAGGAATGCCTGTCTTCTGCAGGGCGATCAGCCCGGCCCCGTCCTGGGCGTCGAACCTCTGGCACGCACCGCCGGGACCGTATTCGAGGGTGCCGTCGGTAAGCACTCCGTCGACATCCATGGCGAAGAGGGAGACGGACTTCACCGGGCACCCTCCCAGTGGCGGATCGCCGAGTCGACGAGTGCGAGCGAGTCTTCCGGGCCGAGAATCGTGTCCCTGTCGCTCGGGGATTCGCCGGGTCTCGGATGCGCCTCGAAGAAGAGCCCGTCGACGCCCCAGGCGGCTGCGGCCCTGGCGAGCCTCACCGCGTGCTCCCTGTCTCCTCCGCTCGAGGAACCCGCGGCTCCGGGCCGCTGGAGGGAGTGCGTCACGTCGAGGATCACGGAGTCGCAGAGAGCCGACATGACCGACAGAGATCTGAAGTCGACCACCAGATCGCCGT
Source organism: Candidatus Fermentibacter sp. (assembly GCA_030373045.1). NCBI lineage: Bacteria > Pseudomonadati > Candidatus Fermentibacterota > Candidatus Fermentibacteria > Candidatus Fermentibacterales > Candidatus Fermentibacteraceae > Candidatus Fermentibacter > Candidatus Fermentibacter sp. The sequence goes on along the minus strand of JAUCPW010000028.1, from coordinate 30,243 downwards.
ATCCGAAAAAGGATCCCCTCTCGGTGAGCATGACGCAGGGACAACCCGCCGAACGGAGCTTCTCCACGGCCCCGGCCATGTTCCGGGGATCCATGAACTGGCCCTTCTTCACGTTGACCGGCAGACAGGCGCCCCCCGCAGCCTCGAGCAGGGAGGTCTGCCTGCACAGGAAGGCCGGGATCTGGATGATGTCCGCCACAGCGGCCACGCTCTCGATCTGGGATGATTCGTGCACGTCGGTCGTCACCCTGACATGAAAGGCCTCGCGGACAGCCGCCAGGATGGACAGCCCCCGCTCCATGCCGGGCCCGCGGTAGGAACCGGGCGAGGTCCTGTTGTCCTTGAGGAAGGAGGCCTTGAAGACCCAATCGACGCCCTCCCTGCCCTCGAACAGGGAGGAGAGCATGCGGGCCGTCTCCAGAGCGGTCTCCTCCGTTTCGAGGACGCAGGGGCCGGTGATGAAAAGCCTGTCAGCCAAGGATCTCCCTCCTGGCCCGCTCGAGATCGTCCGGCGTGTCGATCCCGAATCCGTGGAAGGGACCCTCTACGATCGCGATCTCCACTCCGGCGCATAGCCATGAGAGCTGTTCCAGCCTCTCGCCGGCCGACAGCGGACAGCGGTGAGCCTGCATGCAGCGGTCGAAGGACTCCGGGCTGAAGCAGTAGACTCCGACATGCTCGAGAAACGAACCGGAACCGTGAGGGATCGGGGACCGGGAGAAGTAGAGGGCCGATCCGTCGCAGCGGAGGGCCACCTTCACGGACGATTCGCAGGCCGCCCTTTCGGCGGTGCAGGGCCTTGCGAGTGAAACCACCCTGTCCGGGGCGGTGTCGACGGAGGCCAGCGCGGCTATCCATTCCGGTCCGGCGAAGGGTTCGTCGCCCTGGAGGTCGACTATCCTGCCCCCGGGTCTGCCGAGCCTCCCCCAGGCCTCGTACACCCTCGCCGATCCCGAGTCGGCCGGGCCGGTCATCACCGCCTCGATGCCCGCACTCCGGACGACTGATGCTATCCGTTCGTCGTCGGTGGCCACGGCCACGAGCCCGGCCCCGCTCCGCGAGGCGCCCAGGGCAACCCTGACGACCATCGGGACCCCACCGATGTCGGCCAGCGGCTTCCCGGGGAGGCGTGTCGCTCCCATCCTCGCCGGGATGATGACGGCGGTATCCTTCAGCGGTTTCCCAGCCAACTCTCGGAACTCCAGAGGGAGACGAACACGGAGGTCTCGCCCGAACCGTCCCAGGTCTCCCGTGATATCGAGAAATCGAGCCCTGCGGCTCCGTCTGCGAACCTGTAGCCCAGGCCGCCCGTCCATCTCGAGGCGCCGTCCCGCCAGAGCCCGTCGGTCGAAGTCCAGCCGGCTCTCGCGGCTACCCCCCTCGATACCAGGGCCTCGGCGCCCAGCCCCAGCACCGAACCGTCGGGGACCGTGCTGTCGAGCAGGTGCATCGTCTTCCGGGAATGGAGGTCGGCCCCAAGGCTGAGCCACTCCGAAGGTCGTACAACCGCACCGAGGTTGACCTCCCCCGGCAGGTCGTAGTTCTGGGAACTGCCCTCCTCCTCCGCGCCTGCATAGTCCCTGTCGATATCGATGCGCCCCCCCCTGTCGGTGAGGATGGAGGCGCCCAGGTCCACACGGCCCAGCCTCATGAGCATGCCGGCCTGCAGCCCCCAGCACGGCATGAACTTGGCTTCGTCGACGTACTGGGTGTTCACGGGGGCGCCCGATCCGCCGGGCCCGGTTTCCGTCAGACTCGCGGAGCACCGGGTGCTGCCGAACGCGCCCCTCCCTCCGAGGGAGAACGCAAGCCATTCGGAAGCCCTGAGGGAGAACGCCGCGCAGGCCTCGTTGAGCCCGCCCTCCCATTCGAGGGAGCCCCTGTACCCGTCCTGGTAGAGCGCGGCGGCATCGAGGAGGCGGCTGCGCTCGGACAGGCCCGCCGACAGGACCGCGTTCCAGGGCAGAGGGAACAGCACCGAGACGGACGGGAACCTCATGCCGCCGTCCCATGCGTCGTCATCCCCGGCCCTCCAGCCTGCGGTCCAGGTCACTCCGGTCGAGGTGCTCCAGGCGGATGTCGCCGGATTGGACATGGAGAACCCGTCGGGACTCACCAGAGCCGTCGAGACCCCGCCCATCCCGGCCGACCTGACCGTGGAGGGCAGGTATTCCGAACCCATGCCCGAAGGAGGCGGTACGAAACCCGGGTACTCGGGCGCCGACAGGGCGGCGAGAAGGAGCATCTCGAACATCATGACTCTCCTGTTCGGGGTTCTGACCGGTGCGTTCCGCTCCGACGTACCCCGGGGTCGACGACCGGTTCCACGACCGCTGTTCAGTCGCCGGCTTCGAAGGTCATGGACTCGGTACGCCCCGGGGCACTGCAGGCCACCCCGGCTCCTGCGAGCCTCGAGGTGAGCGCAGCGACCTGTTCCTTCTCGCCGTGGACCAGCACTATCTCCCTGGCGGAGGCTCCGGTCCGGGTTGCGTACTCGAACAACCCGTCGGAGTCCGCATGAGCGGAAAAGCCGTCGATCACGGCCACGGAGGCCCTTACGGCCTGCGTCTCACCGAAGATCCTCACGGAGGTCCGGCCTTCGGCGAGAGCTCTTCCGAGCGTGTTCTCGGCCATGAATCCCACGATGAGCACAGTGTTGGCGGGATTCCCGAGGCCGTGCCTGAGATGGTGCAGGATCCGCCCGTGCTCGCACATGCCCGATGCGGAGATCACGATCGAAGGACCGCCGATGTCGTTGAGCGCCCTGGACTCCGCTGTCGATCTGACGAAATGCAGACCGTCGAACCCGAAGGGCCCCGATCCGCTGTTGACCGCGTCGAGAGCCTCCTCGTCATAGCACTCCGGGTGGAGCCTGAAGATCGAGGTCGCATCCGTGGACATCGGCGAATCCACGAAGACGGGTATCCTCGGGATCGCGGAACTGTCCCTGAGGAGCCTGAGGAAGTACAGGATCTCCTGCGTCCTGCCGACGCTGAAGGAGGGGATGATCACCCTCCCGCCGTTTCCGGCGGTCTCCCGCACGGTCTTGCGCAGGCGCTTCACGGCATCGCTGCCGGATTCGTGCTTCCTGCCGCCGTAGGTAGACTCCATGAGGAGTATGTCGGGCCTGGACGAATCGAGGTCCGGATCCCGGAGTATGGGCATGGCGGGCCTCCCGAGATCGCCCGAGAAGAGCAGTACGGTTCTCCGGCCGCCAGCGGAGAGCGTCAGCTCTACCTGGGCGGAACCGAGGATGTGTCCTGCCTCGATGAACCTGGCGGTGACGCCTTCCGCCACCTCGAAGGGCCTGTAGTAGGGATACGTGTGGAATAAACCCATGCTGCGCGCGGCATCGGCCGGCGAGTAGACGGGTTCCACCGCCGGAAGGCCGCCGCCTCTCCCGCGGCGGTTCAGGAATGCCGCGTCGCTCTCCTGTATCCTCGCGCTGTCGGCAAGCATCAGGGCACACAGGTCGCGCGTGGCCGAAGTGCAGTGGATCGAGCCGCGGAATCCCCGCCTGACGAAGGCGGGTATCGAACCCGAATGGTCGATGTGGGCATGCGAGAGGACGATCGCGTCGATCCCCGCGGCGTCCAGCCCGGGATCCCTGTTCAGTGCATCGCTCTCGGCCCTGCGCCCCTGATGGAGGCCGCAGTCGAGGAGTATCCGCCTCCCCCCGAACTCGACGAGATGCATCGAGCCCGTGACGGAACCGGCAGCGCCATAGAACGTTATTCTCAACAGACGACCTCCGGGGATGCGATCGTAGATTATCGTCACCTGCGGCGCCGCGAGGCAACTCCGGCCGTTTCCAGCCCTCCGGATTCGTGGACATGGAAAGGCCGGGCGGGTAGATTCTGGCAAATCTTTTCTCACGCCGGGTTCGGCGGACGGGGGGTCCGATGAAGGCTGCGTCGTTAATTGCGGTGCTATCCCTCATGGCTTCGTCCTCGTGGGCGGATATGTACCTGTCCCGGATCGAGGGGGCGCTCGCCGACGGGAGCATCTCAGCGGGTGAAGCCGCTCTCCTCTGCGCCCGGAGCGTGCTCGACGAGACCGCCCTTCCGTCCTGGGTCACCGACGGAGCTTCCACCGAGCCTTGCGGCACTGCAGCCGCCGATGCAGCCGTCATGCTGGCGGGCGGATCCCCGGACGCAGCATGCGTCGAAGCCCTCACCCTCCTGGCCAGGCCGTCGGTCGGGAGTCCCGAGTACATCTACGACACCCCCGGCGGTCATTTCAAGATCCACTGGACCGACAACGGCCCGAACGCCTCCACCCTGGCCTGGGCCACCACCATCGGCGAGGGCATGGACCACTCCTGGGAGCATCAGGTCGACGTGATGGACTGGGATGCCCCCCCCTCCGACCTCGGTCTCGGCGGCGACACGAGATACGACGTCTACGTGATGGCTCTCACGGGAGGCACGATCGGCTACTGCTCGACTTCGGGCGAGCCCTCCGATCCCACCACCCCCGAGGCGGACTTCGCAAGCCACATAGCCATGAGCAACAGCGAGAGCTGGGGCGAGAACCAGATACTCGAAACCTGCTCGCACGAGTTCCAGCACGCCGTCCAGGACGGATACGAGGCCGCCGAGCCCTCCTGGTTCAAGGAGAACTGCGCCACGTGGATGCAGAACGAGTGCTGGGACACGGACCTCTACGCCGACTACCTCCACTCCGGCGACAACTGCCTCAGGAGACCCTGGTACGACATCCGGACGGGGTCGATGTACTACTACGGGGCGACCCCGTGGCCGATGTACATGCAGGTCCGCTGCGGAGGCCAGGAGACGGTGCGGATGGTCTGGGAGAAGGCCGCCGAGACCGTCGGCATGAACATGCTCTCTGCGATCGACGAGACGGCCGGGAACTACGGCATGTCCTTCACGGAATGGCTCGCGGAGTACACCTGCTGGCGATGGTTCACCGGCAGCCAGGCCGACGACCAGCACTACGAGGCGGAGGAGTCCTCCCTCTGGACCCCTGGCCCATACGTGTTCAGCTACCATAACGCGTCATCCCTCCCCTGGACGGGTGACGAGGGCGTCTACGCGCCCGAGACCTACGGCAATCACTGGATCAGGATAGACGTATCGGGATACCAGGGCTGGATCGACGTATCGTTCGACGGCCTCGACATAGCGGACTGGACCATCGGCGTCATCCAGACCGCTTCCGACGGGTCGGACGCGTTCACCTGGCACAGCGTCACCGAATCCCCGGCCACGCTCGACTTCGGGGTATCGACAACAGGGTGGCAGTACGTCGTGCTGTTCGTCCAGCCCCTCACCGAGACGAGCCTCGACTGCGTCTACGACATCACGGTCACTGCACAGACCGGGATCGTGGAGGGTCAGGCCGGGCCGTCCGCTACCCTTGCCCCATCTTCGAATCCCATGGCTCCCGGCGGTTCCTTCGAGTTCTCCATCCCCGAACCGGGTTACACGACCCTCGGGATCTACGATCTTTCGGGCAGGCTCGTGGAGACTCTGGTGTCCGGGATGACGGGAGCAGGGGAGCACAGCGTATCCTGGAGCGCCGACGACCTTCCCGGCGGAGCGTACTTCGCCCGCCTGAACGCTCCGGGCGAGGGCCTGACACGGAGAGTTGTCCTTAGCAGGTAGGACGGGGCGGCCAGGGCCGCCCGGCACAAGGCAGACGGAGGCGAAATGAAGCTCACAGTCGCATTGATGCTTAGCATGTTTGCCATCGCAGCCGCCGACAGCGCCATGGACCGCGTCATGACGCTGGTCGAGGCGGGCGAGCTCGAGGGGGCGGAAGCAGCCTATGCCCTCGCAGCCAGCGTGGTCGACCCGAGCCTTCTCCCGGCCGAGCTCACCGCGGGCACCGAGCCCGCGAGATGCGGCACGCCAGCTATACTGGAAGCCACCAGGCTCGCCGAGCTCGACCCGGATTCCCCCCTGGCGCGCGAAGCCCTGGATCTCCTCGCGAGGCCTACCCTGAGCGGTCCGGAGAACATCCTCGACTCCCCTGCCGGCTGGTTCAAGATCCACTGGACCGCCTCCGGCGCGGATGCCAGCACCCTCGCGTACGCCACCGCGCTCGCGAGCGCCGCCGACTTCAGCCGCACCGTCGAGTGCACCAACATGGGCTATGACGTTCCCCCCTCCGACCTCGGGATGGGCGGAGACACCAAGTACGACCTCTACATCATGGCGATCTCATCCCTCGGCTACACCACCTACTCGGGCGAGCCCTCGGATCCCACCACGCCCGAGAACGACTACGCGAGCCACATCGTCATCCTGAACGGGATGACCGAGAACCTGATGAAGGTGACGCAGGCCCACGAATACCAGCACGCGGTCCAGATGGGATACGACGTCGCCGAACCCTCGTGGTTCATGGAGAACTGCTCCACCTGGATGGAGGATCAGGTCTACGACGACATCAACGACTACGTGGGCTACCTCCACTCGGGCGACAACCCCCTGCGCAAGCCCTGGTGGGACATCAGGTCGGGCAGCGGCGGCCTGTACTGGTACGGCGGGAACCTCTGGACCAGGTTCATGAGCCTGCGGATGGACATCCCGAGCGTTCTCCAGATCTGGGAGCTCTGCGGCGCGACCACGGGCAACAACATGCTGGCCGCCCAGGGCGACGTGTTCGAGGACCACGGCATGACCTGGGAGCAGGGCTTCATGGAGTACGGCTGCTGGAGATGGTTCACGGCGGCCAACTGGTACGCGGGATGCGGCATGTATGACGACGAGGCCACCCTCTGGACGCCGGGCCCCTACGTCTTCTCCTACCACATCGAGAACACCCTGCCGGCCACGGGCGACGAGGGCGTCTACCCGCCCGAGACCTATGGCATCGCATGGATCAAGGTCAACCTGTCGAGCTACCAGAGCAACTGGGTCAACATCCACTTCGACGGCCTCAACAACTACGAGTGGAACCTCGGCGTGATCCTGTGGGACACCGCGGGCAACCATCAGTTCCAGTGGTACGACGTCGACCTCTCCACGGGCGTCAAGGACGTTGCGGTGAACCCCGCGGGATGGGACTACCTGGTCTTCTTCCCCGCCTTCATGGGCAACATCAGCATAGACCACACGTATGACTACACGGTCACCTACCTGACCGGCATCGAGGGCGATCCCGCCCCCGAGGCCATAGGCCTGTCCGTATCGTCGAACCCGGCCGGACCGGACACCCAGGTCCTCTTCGACCTGCCCGCTGCTTCGGATGCCAGGCTGCAGGTGTTCGACATGACCGGCAGGCTCGTGTCGACCCTCCACGACGGCGAAGCTGCGGCAGGCAGCCATTCCGCCGTCCTGGGCAACCTCGTCCCCGGAACCTACTTCGTCTACCTCAGCGCCGACGGCCAGTCCGCCTCGAGGACACTGGTCTTCGCCGACTGACGGGATGCCGCATGCATGCGGGAGGGCCGGCGCAAGCCGGCCCTCCCCCTTTCGGGAGGCGGCTTTTGCGGATCCTCTCCGCGCATGGATATCTTTGCGGATCATGGAACGCCTGCTGATCGCCGCCCTCCTTCTCGCACCCCTGTCCTGCGGGGGTGGAGAGGGGATCACGGATGAAGCCCCGGCAGCTCCGGCAAGACTCGTCTTCCTGGAGATCCGCGGTCTCCACGGCGATCCCGGGCTGCCTTCCGGATTCAGCGAGGCCGGACCGGTAAGGCTGGAGGGCTCGAGACTGGCGGAGGACCTGTCGACCAGTCCGATCGACATCTCCGCGACCCTCGCGGCCGCGTTCGCGGCATCGGACATGCTGGTCATGTTCGTCGACTGCCCTGTCCCGGCGGACATCCGGCAGGGCAGGGACAACATCTCGATATCGACGGGGACGGGCATGGATCCGGCATCAGCGGTACCCCTGCCCGATCCGCCCGATCTCCTCGCGGGGATCGGCACGGAAGGATGGAGTTCGCTTGTATCCAGGCAGGATGTCATAAGGGAGATCTACCTCCGGTTCGCCCCGGACATCGTGATGATCCGCTGCTCCACCTCGAACGCTGACACGGCGATCGTCCTGGGCGCCAAATGGCTCGAATCGGTCTCGTCCGGAGGAGGAAACCTCCTGATCCTGTCTCCTCCCGAGGACTGGTACAGGGGCTGGGTCGTCATGGCCGGTTCCGGAATAGACACCATCCCTCCCGAGGGGCTCACTCCGGCTGGTGTCGTCAACACCGCCGCCCTCCTCGCGGGCATACCCCCCGTCGTCCCTCTCTCGAGCGGGGTCCCCGCCATCGGCACGCTCGTGGAAGGAGGCAAGATCCTTCCGTGAAGAACGCCGGTCCCATCTCGAGACTCATCTCGTGGGGCGAGGCCATGCCCGGCGGAACATCGCGGCTGGCCGCCGTCTTCATCTCCACCGTGGTCGTCAGGAACATCCTCGAGAGCGTGGCGACCGGAATGATCTTCCCGCCCGAGGCATTCCTCCTGCATTTCACCATCGCCTACGTCTTCCCGATGCTCGGCATAGTCGCCGCCATGCATCTCGTCTCCGGATACCCGGTGACAAGGCTCATGAAGCTGATGGTCTGGGCATGGACCCTCACCATACTCCCGCCTCTGCTCGATGCTGCCATGGGAACGGGCTCGCCGATCGGGTATTTCCCCCTGGACGCCTCCAACGCCCTGCACTTCATCGTGAACTTCTTCAACCCGGCAGCGGTGCTGCCGGGCACGACCACGGGGATCAGGATCGAGGCGGCGGCCGGCTGCCTGCTCGGAGGGCTTTTCATCGGGAAGGTATCCCGGAGCGCCTTCAGGGGCGTTTTCGGAGCCCTGCTCCTGGCTCCCCTGTTCCTCGTGTTCTTCGGGTGGCCCGGCATCCTCCACTGGCTGACCGGAAGGTTCTTCCCGTACGCGGGAGGCATCCAGGACTTCCTCCAGTGGCACTCCTTCACCAGACCGCACCTCGTGAACTCGGTTCACATGACGGTGTACCTGGCGGACATCTGGCCGGTGACGCTGATCGGTGCCTGGCTCGTGGCCCGGTCGGGGGACGAAGGAAGAAGGGAGATCGCCCGCGCGGTCGGCTCCTGCAGGGTCACGGCGGCGGCCGCACTCGCGGGGACTGCCGCCGTCGCTGCCTGCGCCCTGCGAGCCCAGACGGTCACCTTCGCCGATGCGGCAACCCTCGCGGGAGCCCTCCTCGCAGGGCTCGTCCTGTCCGCGGCTCCATCGCTCGGAGGGCTGTCCGGTGCGGCGGCGCTGATCATAGCACTGTCGACGGCCGCAGCCACGGGCTGGCCGACCCTGGCGGCCGCCCTGGCCGCCGCCGCCCTGCCCCGGACGGTCCCGGAGGGGAGAACAAGGACAGCCCTGCTCGCGCCCCTCGTCCTGGCTGTGACGGCATCCCCCGTCTTCACATCGCCCGTCGACCTGCTCTCCATCCTTCCTCTGCTGGCGGCCTCGATCATCCTGGGAACCGTTCCGGCCGGAGGGCGGCCGTGGATCGTGCTGCGCCCCCTCCCGCTCCTCCTGCCCGTCTTCGCGATCCTTCTCGGAGCCGGGCCGGAGGTGCCGGCACAGCAGGCGTGGCTCGCGGAAACCACCGATTCCTTCACCAGGAGTACGCGGAACTCGCATGCATCCGTATCCGCCTCCCTGCTCGCCGCGGAGGGCGGGTCCACGGTCCCTCTCGCGCAGTCGGCCCAGCTCATGGGCAGGGCCGATCAGGCGGAATGGCTTTCCGCCCTCGCTTCGCTCGACGGCGCCGGGGGGAGCGGCATGCTGCAGGTGGCCATCAATCTGGCGATGCAGGACGGAGACAGGGAGGAGCTCGTCGCCCTGCTCTCCACACCCGGCATGGATGAAGGCGATCGTGACAGGATCATCCAGGCGCTCGCGGGATCGGCAGCATCCTCGGGCGACACGCTCCTTCTGCGCCAGATGATCGGATACTCCGCGCCCGACGCCATGCAGCTCAGGTACTGGAGCAGGGCGCTGCTCGCCCTCGGCGACACGTCTTCGGCCGCGGGATTCGCGGCAGCAGCCCTCCAGGCTCCGGGAGCGGGGCCCGGCGAATACGCGATGGCGGCATCTCTCGCGGCAGCCACGGGATCGGACTACGGATCCATGATCGACGAGGGCGTGAGGCGCTTCGGGAACAGCCGCGAACTCGACCTCTGCGCGGTGCAATCCTCCCTCGTCTCGGGGCGGCTGGCCGCTGCGGAGGGTTCGGTGGCCAGGATGCTCGGAACGCGTCCGCCTACGTCGGAGAGCCTCGATGCATGCGCCAGATGGCTGCTCGCGGCGGGCCTGGCGGACAGCGCACTTGCTGTGGCGGAGAAGGCCCTCATGATGCAGTACCCGCCGGCCGCCGGCTCGCTCGAGCTGGCCGTCGCCTGCGCCGAGGCAGCCGGCGACACCGCCAGGGCCGGGATCCACAGGAGGTATCTGGAAGACGCCGCCGGCCCGGAGCGCCAGTCATGGCCTGTGGAATGAGACCGACCGCGCACGGATCGTCCCTCTCCCCGTGGATCGCCCTGGCGGGGCTCCTGTCTACGCTGGTCATCTTCGCTGCGGGACCGCCTTCCTTCGACGCCCTCGACGGGGCGGAGTTCACAGTAGCCTCGGACGGGCTGTCCATCGCACATCCGCCGTCCCATCCCCTCTTCCTCATGCTGCTGCGCATCTTCCCCGGCCGCGGCTTCGCGTCGGGCCGGCTGATGCTGGCCATCCTCGGCGGCGCCACGGCGGTCCTCGCGGCGAAGGCGGCGGCAGGCCCGGGTGCGCTGAGGGCGCTTTCGGCCTGCGCTCTGGTGTTCTCCCCTCCGATACTCGCGCAGTTCGACACCGTCGAGGTCTATGGCCTTGCCCTGTTCCTGGCGCTGGCAGCGCTTCTCCTGCGGAGTTCACCGGCGGGACCGTATCTCTTCGGCCTGTCGGTCTTCGGGGGCCATCCCCTCTGCGCCCTCCTCGCACCTGTGCATATCGGCAGGCGTTGGAGGAGGTGGTGGCCGCTCGTTTTGCCGGCGGCCGGCCTCATGCTCTACGTGCCTCTCAGGGCGGCCTCTCCCTCCGCCCTGGATCCTCACTACACGAGACCCGACACGCTCCGGGACCTGTCGGCCTTCTTCGGGATGTACTCGGGCAGACTGGGCGGGATCTCGACCGAGGGATTCGCGCTGCTGGGACCCTGGACCGCGGCAGCGGCCGTCCCCATGTGCTTCCTGGCGGCTGCGGGCAGGCCCAGGCCGGGTGAGACCGCAGCCCTGATCCTGTCGCTCGGCCTGCTGGCCTTCTATGCCGTCCCCGATCCGGCGGGGATGGCATTCCCGGCCGTCCTGTCGCTCTGGCTGCCGGCTGCGCGTGGAGCCGCAAGACTCTCAGGGAGCCGTTCGATCGTCGCGAGGATGACTGCACCGGTCTGCATGGCGGCGGTGGCCGCGCTCGGCCTCGCCGGATCGGTGCGCAGCAGTGACCGGATCGCGCGCACGATCTCGTGCGACATGCTCAGGGAGACCGATCCCGGGGCGGTCTACTGCACGACGGGGCATGACACCTTCCACGCCGCCTGTCTGTTCTCGATCGAAGACCTGAGGCCGGACGTCATCCCATCCGACACCTACGGCAACTACTTCCACCTGTCGCTCCGGGAGCCCTTCCCGGACAGCATCGGCGGGAGGCCCGTGGTCGCCACCAGAGCCTGGGAGAGCCCTTCGCTGGGGCTCTCGGGGCTCGTCTTCAGACCGGCGGACGCGGAGGAGGAAGCCGTGCGGCTGGATGTCGAAGGGCTCCGGGCTGTCAGTCCGGATGCATTTGCCACGGACCTCGCCGCGGAAGCCTGCGCGAGGCTGGCCATGCAGGCCTGTGGCACGGAGAGGGATTCCCTCTCCCGTCTCGCCCTCTCGATGGCGGGAACCCGGACCACCCGGGCGAGACTGGAGGCGATGCTTGAAATCCGGTGAGAGGCTCCTTGCAGCGGGTCTCCTGGCTGTCACGCTCGTGTGGTGCCTCACCCCCGTCTACAGCGAGAACATCTTCTGGCACCTCAGGAACGGCGAGGACATCCTGGACACGGGCACGATCAGGGTGGAGGACCCGTTCACCTGGACCATGCAAGGGCGGGAGTGGATCCAGCAGGAGTGGCTGGCGGAGGTGGCCTTCGCGGCGGGCTGGAGGGCCTGCGGGCCCCTCGGGCTTTCGATCGTCAAGGCTGCGGTCGTACTGGCGGCGGTCTCGATGGCCGTTGCCGCCGCCCGCAGGAGGGGCGCCGCCTTCGCGGGAATCGTGCTGGTGGCCGTCTTCTGGCTGGCGGCCGCGCAGGCCAGGTGGTTCGAGCGCCCGCATATCTTCACTGACATGTTCTTCTCGGCCTATCTCCTCGTACTCTCGAAGAGGCCGAAGCCGCCCGCCGCCCTGGCCGTGTTCGTCCCCCTCCAGATCCTCTGGGTGAACACCCACGCCGGATTCATGACGGGACTCCTCCTGCTCTGCCTTCCGGTGCTCGACCTCCTGGTCGAGAGAAGGATGCGGGATGCAGCCGCCTGGCTTGCCGTCCCCGCCGCGGCCCTGCTCTGCTCGGGCGTCCATCCCAACGGATTCAGATCGCTCTCGTACCTGCCGGACTTCCTCCGGCAACCCCTTTTCCGCGATTCGATAAGGGAGTGGTGGAGCCCGTTCGACCCCAGGTTCGGCTCGGCATATCTCCCGGTGCTCCTCGTCCTCCTTGTGGCAGCGAGCGCAGTACTGGCGGCTGTCGCGGCTCGATCGGGAAGGATCCGCAGGATTCCCCCCTCGGCCCTCGTCATGCTTGCCGGACTCTCTCTCGCCAGCGCCTTCGCCGCCAGAAACGCCGAACTCCTGGCTCTGGCCGCCATCTCGACCCTTCCTGCACTGCTCGGCAGGATACCCTGGGGGCTGCCGGCCTCGGCGCTGTGCGCGGCCGCTCTGATCCCCCCGGTCTTCGGGCTGCCGCGGGAGTTCGGCCCGCCCCGAAGGTTCGGGCTGGGCATCGCCTGGGAGATCTACCCCGTGGGCCTGGCCGACTTCATCGAGGAGAACGGGCTCTACGGCAGGGTCTTCAACACCAACGAGATATCGGGTTATCTGGAGTATCGGTTCGGCGAGAGGCTCCCGCTCTACATGGACGGGAGATGCCTGCTCTACCCCCAGGGCTTCTACGCGGAATACCTCCTCCTGGCCCAGGCGCCCGACAGTCTGTCGGCCCCGCTCCAGCTCAGGCTACTTTCCGCAGCGGACATCGAGATGGCCCTCTACGACTGGCCGGATCAGCGCGGTTCGACCGCCAACCTCCTGGCCGAGTTGCCGGATTGGGAGCCGGTCTACTGGGACAGGCTGACGGTGGCGTACGCCAGAGCCGACTGGCTCGAGGCGATCGGGGCGGAGTCGCTCTCCACCGGTGAGGTCGACCCGCTGTCGGCCGAGGATGTCCTGTCGAGGCCGCTGTACCTCGTCCATTCCGGCATGATGCCTGAACTCCTCACGGCATGCGGCATGGAGGGCTGGGATGCGCCCGGGGTGCTGGCCTGCTGCCTGGCCTGGCGAAGCGGAGACGAGGCGCTGGCGAGGAGCCTGGCCGGTTCCCTGGAGGACGGTGATCTGCGGGAGGATGCCCTGGAAATCCTCTCCGGGGGGGCCGGGACAGCCGGCCTTTCCGATACCTGGCCTCAGCTCGCGACGCTCGGCATCTGGGTGGCGGCCTCGGAGGGGTGCGTGGCCGAAGCCGCAGCAGCCGCCGGGGAATCGGGAGACGGAGTGCTGGCCAGTTCCGTTCTCGTCCATGGGGGTGCCGCACCGTCCGGGCTGACCGGCCCCCCGCCTCCATGGGTGCCCGAGGACGCCTGGAGAGCGTACCGGGAGGGGACGTCGACTCCGGCCGAGGCCTGTGCAGTGCGGGCTTCCGCCGCATTCGCATCCGGCGACGCCGCGACGGCCGTCATGGAGGCCCGCTCTCCGGGTCCGGAGGAACCCGGACGACCCTGGTCGCTCTCGGTCCGGGCCCTGGTCCTGGCATCGACGGGGCTGGTGGAGGAGGGGACGGCTCTGGCGGATTCCGCCGCCGGGATCTCCGCCAACCCGTTCACGCTCCTCGCAGCGGGAAGGGTCCGCATGACCGCCGGGAGATCCGACGAGGCGGTGAGGCTGTTCGAGAGGGCGGCCGCGATGGCGCCGCAGTCGGGGGATGCAGCGCTGGAGCTGGCTTCCGCCCTCTGGGAGTCGGGGCTCGTCGAGGCATCCGTGGCCGAGTATTCGAGGGCGGCATCCATCGGAGTCGCCCTTCCGCCGTCCGGCGTATCGAGGCTCGGATGGGGGTCCGTCCTGACCGCGGGGGGCGGTTCTTGACAGGACGGCCCCGCCCGGGCAGTTTCCATGTTCACGAACCGGCCCTCGCAGGCCGGTCTCCGGTCCGGAAGTGGGGTCTCAGATGTCGATAATGAGCAGGATCAACGAGTTTCTGGCCAAGGCGTCCAGACTCATACTCGGGGGTGGCCGCGAAGCCCTCGAGAGCCAGCGCAGGAAGGGCAAGCTCACCGTCAGGGAGAGGCTCGACGTCCTGCTCGATCCAGGGACGTTCCTCGAGACCGACCTCTTCGTAGAGCATTCGGCGTCGGACTTCGGGATGCATTCCAAGATGCTGGCCGGTGACGGAGTGGTGACGGGCATCGGCAGGGTCGACCACAGGCCCGTGGCGGTGTTCGCCCAGGACTTCTCCGTGGCGGGAGGCTCTCTCGGCAGGGCTCACGCCTCCAAGATCACCAAGGTCATGGACGCCTCCAGGGACATGCTGATCCCCCTCGTCGGCATCAACGACTCGGGCGGTGCAAGGATCCAGGAGGGGGTGGACTCTCTCTGCGGATACGGGGAGATCTTCTACAGGAACACGCTGCTCAGCGGCGTGGTGCCGCAGATATCGGTCATCCTCGGCCCGTGCGCCGGCGGGGCGGTCTACTCCCCCGCCCTCACGGACTTCGTCTTCGTCGTCGACCGCATCTCCAACATGTTCATCACCGGCCCCCAGGTGATAAAGACAGTCCTGGGCGAGGAGATATCCCCCGAGGAACTCGGCGGGGCCCGCACGCATTCCGCCATAACCGGCAACGCCCACTTCTTCGCGGACAACGAGGAGGACGCCTTCGAGCAGGTGAGGAACCTCCTGTCCTACCTCCCCTCGAGCTCGCGGGAGGATCCGCCCAGGACCGCTCCGAAGCCCCCGAAGACAACCCTCACCAGGGACGTCATCCCCGAGGATCGGCGCAAGGCCTACTGCGTCAGGGACGTGATCAGGGGGATAGTCGATTCATCCGAATTCCTCGAGGTCCACGAGCACTTCGCGCGGAACATCTTCACCGGCTTCGCGAGGCTCGAGGGCAGGACCGTCGGGATCGTGGCCAACCAGCCCCGGGTCCTCGCGGGCGTGCTGGACGTGGACGCATCCGACAAGGCTGCACGCTTCATCAGGTTCTGCGACGCATTCCGCATCCCGCTCATCACGCTGGTCGACACGCCGGGATACCTGCCGGGCGTCAGCCAGGAGCACATGGGCGTGATCAGACACGGCGCGAAGATCCTCTACGCCTACAGCGAGGCCACCGTTCCCAAGCTGACGGTGATAATGCGCAAGGCTTACGGCGGTGCCTACATAGCGATGTGCAGCAGGCACCTTGGCGCGAACTTCGTGGTGGCATGGCCCACCGCCGAGATAGCGGTCATGGGCCCTGAAGGCGCAGCCAACATCATCTTCCGCAAGGAGATCGAGGAGAGCAGCGACCCGGAGGCCACCAGGCGCGAGAAGGTGGCCGAGTACGAGGAGAAGTTCGCCAATCCCTACGTGGCCGCGAGCAAGGGCTACGTCGACACCATCCTGATCCCGGAGCAGACCAGGGAGGCCCTGGTCCGCATCCTCGAAACGGCTAGGGTGCCGGATTCCGGCAGGATGCCGAGGCGGCACGGCAACATCCCGCTGTAGCAGTCCGCCCGAGGGGAGCAGATATGGATCCTGAGAGCCTCTGCATAGATTCGGCCATGTACGAGACCGAGATACCCAGGAACAGCCTGCGGCCCTATCAGGGTCTGCCGGATGCCCGCGACCTCAAGGCATTCATCCCGGGCACCGTAGTGGATGTGCGCGTGAGGGAGGGGGACAGGGTCTCCGCCGGACAGGTGCTCCTCCTGCTCGACGCCATGAAGATGCACAACGAGGTCTGTTCCGCCATCGAGGGGCGCGTGGCGCAGGTTCTGGTCATCAAGGGCGACAGGGTGGAGAAGAACCAGATACTCGTCCGCCTGGACGCAGCGGTCTAGCCCCGCTCACCGGCCCTGCCCGGGGGGCAGCTGCCGGCGATCACCTACCCGCTCCATCGACTCCCGGGTGCCCTGCGACAGGGCCGGGGCCGCGGCCCGCGGCTGACACGAGGAAGGGGGCGGGCCGGGCCCGCCCCCTGTGCACCGATCGATCCCGCGGGTTATTCGCCGCGGAGCTGCTGAGCGTGCTCCATGGCCTCTATGGCATCGCTCCTGCGGTTCAGACGGCTGTATGTGCTGGCGAGATACTCCCACCATTCGGCGTTGTCGGGGTTGATCTCGAGAGCTGCTTCGAGGGCGGAGGCGGCCTCGGCGTCCCTCTCGAGCTGGTTCAGCGCCGCGAACTTCATGTAGAGAGTGTTGGCCCTCTCCTCGTCGGTGAGGTCGGGGAGGCCGGCCGCCTCGTCGAGCACGGTCAGGGCGGAGTCGTACTCCTCCTGCATGATGTAGGCCTGGGCGAGGTTCCCGAGCAGGACGTAGCTGGGGCCGTTGACGTCGCGCGCCGCCTCGAGCTCGGTGACGGCCTCGTCATACCTCTCCATCTCGAGAAGGGCTGCACCGCGGGTGAGCATGATCTCGCCGCGGATCGCCTGGGCGTCCTCGGGGGCGAGCCAGCCCTCGGCCAGCCCGGCGTCGACACCTGCTAGGGCGTCGTCGAACACGGACATGGCCTCGTCAAACGATCCGCGGAGCAGGTAGACCTGCGCGAGCAGGTTGAGGACGTCGGCGTTGGTCGGATCGATCCCGACAGCCTCCTGGAGCACTTCGACGGCCCCGTCGAGGTGGGCCGCCGAGGCCTCCTCGGTGTCGGACGTGCCTGCGAGCGCCTTGTGGATCATGCCGGCGTTGTAGAGGGACAGGAGGAACGTGCTCTCGGCGTTGGCGAGAACCTCCTCTATCGCAGGCTTCTGGTCGGCGGGGGCGGACTCTAGCATCCCGGCCAGGCTCGCGACGTACTCCCTGCTGATGTCGGCCGAAGCCTTGAAGTGGTCGAGGGCCGTCTCGTAGTCGCCCTCCTGCACGGCCAGGTCACCGAGCATCTGGTCGAACTCGGGCCTGCCGGGGACCACTTCCCTGCCGGCATCGAGGTAGCTCCTCGCGGAGGCGACGTCACCGCTGTCGAGAGAGACGGCGGCCGCATTGTAGAACACGAACCAGTACTCCTCGAGCTGGGGGGCCATCGCGGGATCGAGCTGGGAGACGTGCTGGAAGGATTCGGAAGCGCCTGTCCAGTCGCGGATGTTGCCCTGGGCCTTGCCGCGCCACATCCACAGTTCTGCGTTCTGCGACTCGCCGGCGGCTATCACGCTGTCAGCGAGTTGGATGGCTTCGAGATACTCACCGTTCTGGATATGGACCTTCACGCCGGTGACGGCGGGGGTCGAGCATGCCGCGAACGCCAGGACTGCGAGGGCGGCGGCGGCGGACAATGACCTGATACTCAGCGACACAGAGGCCTCCATTCGTGTTAACCGGTAGCTGCCATGGGGAAAAGTATCGTCAAATTTTACCACATCCCTGGTCCAAGTCAACATGTGCCGGCACTTGACGCCGCAGCGGGCATTTCATAGTGAAAGCGCCCACGGGGAGGGAAATGGGGACTGGCACCTGTCTTCTGAAGATGATCCTGAGCCTTCTGCTGGCTTCCGCGGGTGCGGATCTGCCGTCCGCAGGCGGGATCTCCACGCCCTCCAGGGCTGCGACCGTCATCCTCGACAGGCAGGTCGTGCTGTTCACCCAGGACGGTCATGAGGCCAACCTCGCGCTCGTATCCACGGGGCGTCCCGGTCATCCCACGCCCCGCGGGGAGTTCGAGGTGCTGTACAGGCACAGGGCGCCGATGTCCAGCCGGTATCACGTCAGGATGCCGTACTGGATATGCATAGTCTCCTCGGGTGAGATAGGGTTCCACCAGGCACCGGGGCCGAGCGCGCTGAGGCGCCTCGGCGAGCCGCTGTCCCATGGCTGCATCAGGCTGGGGGCTCCCACTGCGGTATGGGCCTACGAGTGGCTGACGAACGGCTCCAGGGTGGAGATCAGATAGGGATCTAGACCAGGTCGGGCCTCTCCCGCTCGAGGCGTGACACCACTTCCTTCAGCGACTGTGCGCTCGAATCCGCCATCACGAGGAGCACCCCGTCTGACTCTACGACGGAGAGCCCGCTCAGGCCCATCACGACCACGAGCCTCCCGGGAGCCCAGACGGTGCAGTCGCCCCCGCCGACCGAGAGCAGCTCCCCCCTCGAGGCGCCCACCCTCCTGGCGGCAGGCCAGTCACCCACGTCGTCCCAGCGGAAGGAGGCCGGTATCATGGCCACCCTTTCTGCCTTCTCCATCACTCCGACGTCGATCGAGACGGAGGGCAGGGCCCCGTAGGCGCCCGGGGAGGGCCTGACCCCGGGCTCGAGCGCGGCCAGGCCCGCAGCCAGGCCGGGCATGTGGAGTCCGATCTCCTCGAGTATCCTGCCGGCCTTCCACACGAACATGCCCGCGTTCCAGAAGTGCCTGCCGCCGGCGACGAAGGCTTCGGCCCTCTCGAGCGACGGTTTCTCGACGAAGCGCAGGACACGGTGGAATCCTCCGGCATCTCCGCCCGACTCGAGATAACCGTAGCCCGTCGCGGGCCTGTCGGGGCGTATACCTATCGTGACGAGCCATCCGTCGCCGGCAGGGCGGAGGGCTGCCTCAATGGATTCCGCGAATCCTCCGGGATCGGGGATGACATGATCGGACGGGAGTACCGACATGAGGGCATCCGGGCCGGAACGGCGCGAAATCTCCCGGGCCGCCCACCCTATGCATGCAGCGGTATTCCGGCCCTCGGGCTCCAGCAGGAGGTTCTCCCCGGGCAGCCCCGGGACCTGCTCCATGACGAGATCCCCGAAACCCTCGCCGGTGACCACCAGGATACGCTCCAGCGGCACGAGCGGGAGTATCCTGCCGACCGTCATCGAGAGGAGGCTCCCCTGTCCCAGCAGGTCGATGAACTGCTTGGGCAGGCCCTTCCGGGAAACCGGCCAGAACCTGGTGCCCCGCCCTCCCGCCATTATCACGGCATGGACCGCATCCCCGCCGGGCGCCATCATCCCGCCTCCACTTCCGGCTCCGCCATCCAGCCGCCATCTCCGGCTTCCGCAGCCCCTCCCCCGCCGTCGGACACGAAGCAGGTCCCGGCAGGGACATCGCCGTCCCGTCCCGGGACGAACAGCACGGAGTGCGGAGGAAGAGCGGCAGATCCCGATACTGCGCGGATCCGGTAGCCGAATCCCGGGCATGACGCACCGGCCTGATCCTCCGCGGCTTCCGGGGAGAAGTCCGTAGATTCGAGGGCACGGGCGATGTGGATCTCCCTCGGGGCACCTCCGGGCCCCGGCCTGCCCCAGTCCCAGATCCGGTACGTGATGTCGCAGTTCTCCTGGAATTCGATCACATCCACTCCTCCGCAGAGGCTGTGCACGGTCCCGGGCCGGACGTGCAGGATGTCGCCGGGATGCACCGGCACTCTCCGGAGGAGGGGTTCCGGCCTGCCCGCCTCCACGGCCTCGGCAAGACGCCCTGAGGTCGTGCCCGGCAGGAGGCCCAGCACGACGGACGCCCCCGGCCCTGCCTTCAGGAAGATCCACGATTCGGCCTTGCGCGGCCCGGGACCCGACAGGCCGGGATGCACCTGCAGGGAGAGCATCTCGGCGGGATGGAGGGTCTTGGCCACGATGGGGAACCTCCCGGTGAGCGGTGCGAGATCGTTCAGACAGGAGGGGCCGCCGCCGTCCCCCGAGGCTTCGAGCGTGCTGGATCCGGTCGGGTCGTCCCAGGCCCACCAGATCTCCCCGAAGGGCATACCCCCGGGATTCGGCAGACCTCCCCAGATCCTCTCGACGAATCTCGGCACGGTACGGAACACCATCACCAGCCCCCGGCCCTTCCCAGGAGTGCGGAGAGCAGGGCCCGCCCGGTGCCGTCGCGCTCCGGGTGCCACTGGACGCCCACCGCCAGGCCGTCATCGCTTTCGATGGACTCTATGATCCCGTCGTCAGCCCTCGCGGTGACGCTGAAACCATCCGGCGCCGACGCGACGGCCTGATGGTGGAAGCTCGAAACCGCTGCGGACGGTCCGAACAGGGAGCCTGCAAGCCCCCCCGAGGTGGTGATGCGGTGATGCGCGGGCTCGGCCGCGGTACCGTGGTGCCCGACGATGCAGCGCCCTTCCGCGGCCGAGGCGATGTCCCTTATCAGGGGCGAGCCCTCCGCGATGGCCATGCTCTGCATCCCCAGGCAGATCCCAAGGACGGGGACGCCGGCAGCCCTGGCGGCACGGTAGAGAGGGATCTCCCATCTGGGCCTCTCGTAGTCTATCCTCCCGCAGCCCTCCGGGGACATCCCGTAGAGGGCGGGATCCGGATCGTTCCCGCCGGTCATGATCAGGATGTCGATGGAGGAGACCAGGGAGGCGATCCCGGAACGGCCGCACGGCAGGACGGCGACCGGGCACATGCCGGCCGAGGCGGCCAGCCTGGCATAGGTCGAGTTGAGTGAATGCCTCCAGCGGCCCCAGGCCTTCGTGCAGTCCGGCTCGACGTCCTTCCAGTCGACGGTGAGCCCGGCCAGCGGGGCGCCCCTACCCAATGGCCGTCATCCTCCCGATGGCGGCCCTCGCCGCGTCGGCGAGCGAACGGTCGATCCGCACCCGGGGCTCCATGTCCTCGAGGCAGGAGAAGACCGCCCCCGGGGACGTCTTCCTCATGTTCGGACACCCGATCCGCCCGACGGCCGAGAACTCCCGGCCGGGGAACAGCACGCCCAGCCTGTGGACCATCCCCGCCTCGGTCCCGATCAGGAACCTGCGGGCCCCATCGCCCTTCACGTACTCGATCATGGCCCCGGTGCCCAGGACGGCGTCGGCCAGGTCCCAGGCCGCGGGAGGAGTCTCCGGGTGAACCAGCAGCCTTGCGTCGGGCCAGGCCCGCCTCATGCGCTCCATGTCGGCGATGTCGGCCCCGTCGTGGGGCGGGCAGCTCCCGTCGAACACCCACAGCGTCCTGCCGGTGCTGCGCGCGACGAATGCGCCGAGGTTGCGATCGGGTCCGAACACCACATCCCGGGTCGGGGCGGCCGAGACCACGGCGCAGGCGTTGGCCGAGGTGCAGCAGGCCCAGCTCGCGGCCTTGGCCTCGAGCGACGAGTTGACGTAGACGACGGTGGCGTCACCGGGATGCTCCTCCTGGAGGCGCCTGAGGGACGCAGCGTCCATGCTGTCGGCGAGCGGGCATCCGGCTCCTGGGGCCGGGTTCAGCACGGCCTTCCCCGGCGCGAGCACCGCGGCTGTCTCGGCCATGAAGCGCACCCCGCACAGCACTACCGCGTCGCAGTCCAGGGAGGCCGTCGCACGGCTCAGCTCCAGCGAATCGCCCACGAGGTCCGCAATGTCCTGGATCTCCGGCGGCTGGTAGCTGTGTGCCAGGATGACAGCCCGCCTCCGGGCCTTGAGCCTTTCGAGACCGCTTCTCGAGAATGTTTCCACGCCTAGGCCCCGTATTTCGCGAGCCGGCCTGCGGAGGCCAGCAGGATGGCCATCAGGTCGACGGCGGGAATGGTGCCCAGTGCGCCACGGGCGGCCTCCCTCTCGTCGAAGGTGCTGCTCCATCCGCATCTCTGGGGTCCCCCGCGCAGGAGCACGGGCACCGGATGCCAGCTGTGCTGCTTCATCGGACAGGGGGTGCTGTGGTCGCCGGTGACGCAGACGACATCGAAACCGCACGCCAGGAGCCCGGGCACCATTGAGTCGAACGCCTCCACGGCGGCCTTCTTGGCCTCGAAACTGCCGTCCTCGCCGGCACTGTCGGTCGGCTTGTGGTGCAGGAAGACGAAGTCCGACCCGGCCGATGCGGCATCTCCGGCGGCACTGACCTGGTCGTCCCTGGTGGAGCACGGCATCACCTCCATGCCCACGAGCGACGCCACTCCCCTGTACATCGGATACAGCGCCACGGCGGAGGCCCGGACCCCGAAGCGCTCCTC
Organism: Candidatus Fermentibacter sp.; assembly: GCA_030373045.1. Taxonomy (NCBI): domain Bacteria; kingdom Pseudomonadati; phylum Candidatus Fermentibacterota; class Candidatus Fermentibacteria; order Candidatus Fermentibacterales; family Candidatus Fermentibacteraceae; genus Candidatus Fermentibacter; species Candidatus Fermentibacter sp. Next base: position 7,960 of record JAUCPW010000028.1, on the reverse strand, counting down.
CATCGACGGATAAGGGCTGTAGCCGGCATATCCGCGCAGGAGCATCCCGTTGGCCGGGGATTCGCCGGCCAGGAGCTCATGGGCTCTGCGAAGGAACTCGCCGATGATGCGAGAGGCCTTCTCCGCCCCTGCGGCGAGCGGGACGGGCCGGACCGGCTGCATCCCGACATGGCCGGGATCGGTCTCGGCCACATCCCCGGAGAGCCCCGGGCCCCTGAAGACCACGCAGGCCCTGTGCTCCTTCTCGGGCCTTACGAAAACCCTCACATCCTCGATATCCATGCCGTCGAGCCTCGCCGACAGCGCGGCGTTCTTCGCGGTGTCGATCCTGCCGGCCCTCCGGTCGGCCACGGCCCCCGAGCCGTCGAGGGTGCAGAAGTTTGCTCTCACGGCCAGATCACCGGGCTGGACCTCGAAGCCGATGCCCAGGGCGGAGAGGATGCCACGCCCTACGAAGTACTCGACCGGATCGTAGCCGAAGAGCGCGAGATGGGCGGGCCCGGAGCCCGGGGTGATCCCGTGGGCGACCGGGATGTGCTGTCCGAGAGCTCCTTCGGAGGCCAGGCGGTCGAGATTGGGCTTGGCGGCCTCCCCAAGCGGCGTGCCGCAGCCGGGCTCCGAAACATCACCGAGTCCGTCGAGGACGGCGAGGAGGATCCTTCCGCCTCCCGCTCCACGTTCTACAAGGCTCTCGACGAGTCCGTAACCCTTCCTCACAGCCCCGCCTCCCTTCCGCCCGTGAACCGGATCGCACCGGAATCGTCGGTGCTGCCAGCCCTGAAGGGTTGCTCTCCGGCTCCTGCGAGCATCGACTCCGCCTCGGCGGCTCTCCCGGCCGGAACGGCCAGGATGAGGCCGACACCCATGTTGAAGGCTCTGCGCATGTCTTCCGGGGCAACGTCGCCCAGCCTGCGGATGAGGCCGAACACCGGGGGGACATGCCAGTTCTCCTCGATGACGGCGCCGCAGCCCGGCGGCAGGATCCTGCCGAGGTTCCCGGGGATCCCGCCCCCCGTGACATGGCAGATCCCTGCCGCGAGGCCCTTCCGTACGAGGGGCGCGACGGCCTTCAGATAGCTCCTGTGAACCGCCAGGAGAGCCTGGGCCAGGGTTTGCCCGCCCAGCTCCGCGGGGGAGTCGCCGGGTGCGAGGCCGGCGATCTCGAAGAGGACCATCCTGGCCAGGGAGTATCCGTTCGTGTGCAGCCCGGTCGAGGGGAGGCCGATCAGGGCCATGCCCGGGCGGACCCCTGATGCCGTCACCATGTGCTCCTCGTCTACCACGCCGACAATCGTCCCGGCGACGTCATAGTCGCCCGGGGAGTAGAAGCCGGGCATCTCGGCCGTTTCGCCGCCGAGAAGGGCGCATCCGTTCTCCCTGCAGGCGGAGGCCATGCCCGTGACGATCCCGGCGGCCACCGACGAATCGAGCCTGCCGCACGCGATGTAGTCGAGGAAGAAGAGCGGCTCCGCCCCCTGGGAGAGGATGTCGTTGACACAGTGGTTGACGAGGTCGCGGCCCACCGTCGAGTAGTCTCCGACAGCCGCGGCTATCTTCAGTTTGGTGCCCACACCGTCGGTGCTGGCGACCAGGACGGGCTTCCTCATGCCGGGGAAGTCGGCCCGGAAGAGGCCCCCGAAGCTCCCGAGGTCCGAGAGGACGCGGGGGGTGAAGGTCTCCCTGACGGCCTGCTTCATCAGGGATACGGCCTTCTCGCCCTCGTCTATGTCGACTCCGGCCCTGGCGTAGTCGGTGCCGGCCATCAGGAACGGCCCATGATCTGGTTCGAGGAGAGGTAGAAGCGCATGCGCTCCTCTATGGCCTCCTTCGTCAGATCCCTCATCATCCCGGTCCCGAAGCCGGAAACGGCGAAGCTGGCTATGACGGAGCCGTAGGCCAGCCCCATCCTGATGCTGTCGAAATCGAGCCCCCTGCCCGAGCCGGACAGGAATCCGAGCATGCCCGCGGCGAAAGAATCTCCTGCTCCGGTCGGATCGATCACGTTCTCGACGGGCACCGCGGGAAGGTTGAACGGGACGGGCCCCCCGAGCGCCAGGACGCCCGCCGCGCCCCTCTTGATGACGACATACTCCGGGCCGTGTTCGAGTATCCACGCTCCCGCCCTGAAGATGTTCGTCTCGCCCGAGACCTGCATCGCCTCCGAGGCGTTCACGAAAACCATCTGGACCTTGCGGAACACCTCGAGAACGGCGTCCCGCTGCCTGTCGATCCAGAGGTTCATGGTGTCGACCGCTATCCAGCGCGGGTTCTCGACCTGCCCCAGCACGTCGAGCTGCAGCACCGGGTCGATGTTCGCGAGGAACAGGCAGGGCGTGCTCCGGTAGTGCTCGGGCAGCCTGGGGGCGAAGCCCGCGAACACCCCGAGCTCGGTCCTTATCGTCCTGGCATCTCCGAGGTCGGGGCCGTACACTCCCTCCCAGCGGAATGTCGGACCCTGGCCTGTCTGAAGCCCGCCGAGATCGATCCCCTTCTCCTCCAGGAAGCGCTTCTCGAGCACGGGGAAGTCCGGGCCTACGACGCCGACGACCCTTACGGAGTCGAAGGGTCTGGCACCCAGCGAGAAGTAGACCGCCGACCCCCCGAGGGTCTCCTCGGCCTTGCCCGAGGGAGTCGTGAGGGTGTCCAGCGCTATCGAACCTACCACGAGTACGGCCATCTCTCTCCGATCCCCGAGGTCACATCCTCTCGGGCGCGGCTACACCCAGCACGCCCAGGAGGTCCCTCATCGTGTTGCGGCAGGCCGAGCAGAGCATGAGCCTGGCCCCCGACAGGGCGGGCTCGGAGGGGTCCACGACGCGGACCCTCTGGTAGAAGCCGTGGAAGGACACGGCCAGCTCGTGCAGGAGCTCGGTGAGCCTGTGGGGTTCGAGTGCCGACGCTGCCGCGGCCGTCCGTACCGGGACGGCCTCGAGCAGGCGCATCAGCCTCCGTTCGTCGGCGCCGTTCAGGAGTTCCTCTGCGCGGGATGCGTCGGTCTCCGGCACGAGGCCGGAGGGTTCCGCATTCCGGAGGATTCCGGATATCCTGGCGCACGCGTACTGCACATAGTAGACGGGGTTGTCGTCGGACTGGCGCCTGGCCAGCTCCAGGTCGAAGTCCATGTGGGACTCGGCCTTCCTGGTCAGGAACAGGTATCTCGTGACGTCGGCGGATCCGGCCTCCTCCACCAGGTCGCGCAGGGTGACGTAGTTGGCGGCCCTGGTGGACATCTTCACCTTCCTGCCGTCGCGCACGAGGGTCACGAACTGGTGCAGGATCACCTTCAGCCTGCGGGAGACCTCGTCTCCTCCCAGGATGGCCGAGAGCAGGGCCGTCACGTCACGGCTGGTGTCCAGGTGGTCGGCTCCGAAGATATCGACCATCAGGTCGTATCCGCGCCCGAACTTGTCCAGGTGGTAGGCTATGTCGGGCATCCTGTAGGTGAACATCCCGTTGTCGCGCACCAGAACCCTGTCCTCGGGCCTGCCCAGGGCGGTCAGCCTGGCCCAGCGCTTTCCGGAACCGGCGGGCTCCTCGTACAGGAGGGGACCCGCCCCGGTCTCGACCGCGGCAAGCATCTCCAGGGCGGCCTCCACCCTGTCCGGGATCAGGCTCGACTCGCTGAAGTACCGGTCGAACTCCACGCCGAGAACGGCCAGGTCATCCTTTATCATCGCCATGGCCCTCTCCCTGGCGTAGTCGACGAAGACGGCACTGTCGGAGGCCCATGTGAGCCCTCCGCCGCGCTCCTCCATCAGATCCCCCGCCCAGAGGAGGAGGTATTCACCCTGGTATCCGCCCTCCGGGACGGGCACCTCGGTGCCTCCGAGGCCGGCATACCGGGAGGCCAGGGATTCGCCGAGCAGGAGGCTCTGCCTGCCCGCGTCGTTGAAGTAGTACTCCCTCTCGACTGTCCATCCCGCCGCCTCCAGGAGCCCGGCGACGGCCTCGCCGAGGACCGCCTGCCTGCAGTGTCCCACGTTCAGGGGTCCGGTGGGGTTGGAGCTGACATACTCCACGAGGGCCCTGCGGCCGCTTCCAGAGCCCCTGATCAGCGGAAGGAGCCCCTCCCTCGAGAGGGCGCACGTGATCTCGCAGAGATAGCGCCTCGAGAAAGTCAGGTTGACGTATCCCGGGCCCTCCGTGGTGATCGAGGAGAACACCCCGGATGGCAGCGAAGCCTCCGAGGCCAGGACGCGGGCGATTTCGGCCGGCTTCACCCCGGCCCTGCCGGCGGCCTCGAGAGCCGCCCGCGTGGAGATGTCGCCGAAGGACTCCTCCCTCGGTTCGGCGAGCACCACTTCGCGTTCGATCCCGAAGCGCGCGGCGAGCAGGGCCGAAAGCCGGTCGGAGGCGAGTCTCCTGGCCTCCTCAGGCCTCATCCGATGCCCCGTCCGGCGAGTCGGGGATGTCCTCGAAGTCCGCATCGCTCCAGAGCATCTCCAGGTTGTAGTACTCCCTCGTCTGCGGCTGGAAGACGTGCACCACCAGGGTGCCGAAGTCGAGAAGGATCCAGTCTCCCTCCTCGTACCCCTCCTTGTGGTGGAGCCTCACTCCGAGGGATCTGGCAACATCCTCGACCCTGTCGGCGACCGCACGGGCCTGGGTGGAGCTGGACGCGGAAGCTATCAGGAACATGTCCATGGTCAGGGGGAAGCCGCTCATGTCGATCGCCCTGACCCCGAACCCCCGCCTCTCGTGGATCGCCGCGACGATCGGGGCTATTATGTCCTCTGCCAAATCATTCCTCCGGGTTCTGTTGTTCTACCGGTATGAACTCGTCCCGCCTGGCCGCCACGTCCCTTCCGAGATAGACGGTCAGATCGGTCGGCGGATCGCTCTCGACGCTCCAGACTATCGAGCTGTCACCCAGCCCGAGCATGGCCGACGCCGCCCTGGCGGCCTCCGGTCCCGGTACGTGGGACACGACTATCGTAGTCGCGTAATCGTCCCTGTCGGCATCCGACGGTTCGAAGGGCATGACGAAGACGGTCTCTCCTGCGTACCCGAGGAAGTACCTCTGCACGGTTCTCGCCAGACCTGCCATCCCGGACCCGTTGAGTATCCTGAGACTCACGGTGTCCGGCGGAGGAGGGAGCGAATCGGCAGTCGCCGGATCCCGGACGGGTTCGGGTATCCTGCCCCAGATCGAGATCCCCGCGAGGCCCAGGGCCAGCAGGGTCGCAAGAAGCCTCCAGACGAGTCCATGCGTCTGGAGACCCATTCAGAAGACCCCCTCGAAGAACGGCAGGAGCCTCCGGTACGAGCTCTCCAGCGATTCCGACACGACCTTCACGTCGGCGACCGCGGGCAGGAAATTGACGTCTCCCGGCCACCTGGGGAGGACGTGCAGGTGCAGGTGACCCTCCACGCCGGCGCCGGCGCATCTCCCGACGTTCCATCCGCCGTTGACGCCTCCGCAGCTCATCGCCTCCGCAAAGGCCCTCTCGGCGGCCGCAACGCCGGCCATGAGGGCTGCACCCTCCTCCGGCTCCAGCTCGGAGAACAGCGCGACATGGCGCACCGGCACCACCATCAGGTGCCCGTTCGTGTAGGGATATCGGTTGAGCACGGCGAAGGCGAGCCTCCCGCGTGCCAGGACCAGGTTCTCCCCGTCATCCGTCACCGAGGCCAGCCTGCAGAACAGGCAGCCCTGCTCCGGGGCCTCTCCGGATACGTAGGCTCTGCGCCACGGCGCCCACATCCTATCCAAGCCCGCCTCCCCGCAGGATGACGGTGTAGGGGGGAAGGACGGCCCCGGATGGGACGGTCGCGTCCTCGAGGATCGATCCGTCTCCCACCACCGAGCCCTCTCCGAGCGAGGTAGCCCCGGAGAGCCTGGCGAACCTGCCTATCTCCGAGCCGCCTGAAGCCGTCACGCCGTCCTCCACCCAGACGCCCGAGGGATCGGTGAAGCGCACGCCGGCGGCCGTCAGACGCTCTACGTTCCTCCGGGAGAGCGCACGGGAAGCCTCGGCGAGCTGGAACGGGTCGTTCACTCCGGCGACCTCCTCCCAGTCGCGGGCCAGACAGGCCGCGCATCCCAGGCCGCCCGCCGAGGCCAGGGCGGCGGCGTCCGTGAGGTAGAACTCGCCCTGGGCGTTGTCGTTGCCGATCTGTCCGATGAAGCCCGCCAGGGCCCGCCCCTCGAAGGCCATGACGCCGGTGTTGATCTCCCGTATCTGGCGGGTACGCGCATCCGCGTCGCGCTCCTCGACGATCCTGTCGACCAGGTTGCCCGACTTCCTGACGATCCGCCCGTATCCTGCGGGATCCGGGGCTTCGGCGGTGAGCACGGCCATGGATGCCCCGGCCGAGCGCCGCGCCTCCATGAGGGAGACGACCGTTTCCGCCCGCAGGAGCGGCACGTCGCCCAGCAGAATGGCGTATTCGTCGGCGGCGACGCTCCCCGTGGCACACGAGACGGCATGGGCGGTGCCCAGCTGCCTCTCCTGCACGACCCAGCCGATCCCGCAGTCCTCGAGGAGGGGGATGAGCCTCTCGCGGCCGTGGCCCACGACTGCGACGATCCGGTCGAAGCCGCACGAGGAGGCCATGTCGGCCACACGGAGAACCATCGGCCTGCCCAGGACGGGATGCATCACCTTCGGCAGGTCCGAATGCATCCGCTTCCCGGCTCCGGCGGCCAGGATGACTGCCGCGGTCAACCCAGGAGCCTCGGATCGAGGTTCCGTTCGTCGGCCATGACTATGCGGGGCAACGGAGGCTCCTCGCCCGTCTGGACCCAGACGTACTGCATCACGATGACCCTGTCGCCGGGCTTCACGAGCAGGGCCGCGGCTCCGTTGATGCTGACGGTTCCGCTGTCCCTGGCCCCTTCGATGACATAGGTCTCGAACCGCTGCCCGTTGGCGAGATCGGCCACCTGGACCCTCTCTCCCGGCGCTATGCCCGACAGTTCGAGGAGGGCCGAGTCGATCTCGATGGAGCCCACATAGTCGGTGCAGGCGTCCGTCACCACCACCCTGTGGAGCTTGGCTCCGAGGAAGCACCTGAGCAAGTCATACCTCCACCGCCCCGGCGCCGGGGCGGAGTATCAGATTGTCGATCAGACGGGTCCGGCCCGCGAGGACCGCCACCGCCAGCAGGCCGTCCCTGTCGAGGACGTCCATGGGTTCCAGGGTCGATGGATCCACGAGCTCGACGTACTGGACGGCGAGTTCGCCCGAATCCTCGAGCCCCGCACGGAAGGCGGAGGCGAGTTCGGAGGAGCAGGGCCGCCCGCTGGCCGCAAGAGCCGCCGCTGCGCGCAATCCCCCGAAGATCCGCGGGGCTTCGGCCCTCTGCGGGGGGGTCAGATAGGCGTTCCTGGAACTCATGGCGAGCCCGTCGGCCTCCCTGACTATGGGCGCCTCGACTATCCCGACGCCCAGCCTCAGATCAGACACCATCCTCTTGATGATGGCCAGCTGCTGTGCGTCCTTCCTGCCGAAGACGGCTGCATCGGGACCCACCATCCCGAACAGGATGCAGCAGACCGTCGCCACCCCCCTGAAGTGACCCGGGCGGTACCGGCCGCAGAGCACGTTCTCCATCGAGGGGAGCTGGACCCACGATGCGAAGCCGGGCGGATAGACCTCGCCCGCGTCCGGCATGAAGAGCACGTCGGCCCCGGCCTTCTCGAGACGGGCGGCGTCGCCGGCGGGATCGCGGGGATACCTGTCGAAATCCTCGCCCGGCCCGAACTGGGTCGGATTCACGAACACCGACACCACCACCCTGCGGCCTCCGCGCGAAGCAAGCGCGACGAGGCTCAGGTGGCCGTCGTGCAGGGCCCCCATCGTGGGGACGAGGGCCACCCCCTCGCCGGCGGCGCGGCCTGCCCGCGCAGCCGCCGCCCTGTCCGCAGCCCAGCCGCTGATCCACATGATACCCGCCCGGTCCTGGCGACCAAGGTCTGTATACCGCCCCAGTGCTCCTCTAAGGCCTTGAAGCTGTC